>USBX01000030.1 GCA_900552995.1 uncultured Collinsella sp. | reverse complement strand
GAGATTAGCGAGTGTCTCGTGGGCTCGGAGATGTGTATAAGAGACAGGTACCGCACCCCACACCCGGTCTCTCCACCGCCGAGACCATCCTGCAGGTGTTGCGCGGCGGCATGGCATTCACCCGCGACGAAGCCATGCTGCTCGACGTGATGCTCATGCTGCATGCCGAACACGGAGGCGGCAACAACTCCACGTTTGCCTGCCGCGTGCTGTCCTCCTCGGCCACCGACCCGTATTCCGCCTACGCCGCGGCTATCGGCTCACTCAAGGGCCCGCGCCACGGCGGCGCCAACGCCAAGGTCGTGTCCATGCACGAGGACATCCGTGCGCACGTCTCCAATTGGGAGGACGAGGACGAGGTCGCAGCCTACCTGGGCAAGATCCTCGACAAGCAGGCCTTCGACGGCACGGGTCTCATCTACGGTATGGGCCACGCCGTCTACACGCTGAGCGACCCGCGCGCCGAGGTCTGCCGCCGTTACGCGCGCACGCTTGCCGCCAAGAAGGACCTGGGCGAGGAGTTCGCGCTCATCGAGCGCATCGAGCGCCTGGCACCGCAGGTGATGCGCGACCACGGCATGACCAAGCCCATCTGTGCCAACATCGACCTGTACACGGGCTTTATCTACAAGATGCTCGGCGTACCCGAGACGCTTTTTACGCCGCTATTCGCCGTCGCCCGCATGGCCGGCTGGTCGGCACACCGCATGGAAGAGCTCTTCTGCGCGCACCGCATTATTCGCCCCGCGTATCGCCCGGTTATCGAGCCGCTGGAGTACAAGCCGCTCGCCGATCGCTAGGACGCGGACCGTTATAGAACCCGAGCGTGGCCAGGGCATCATCGCCCTCGGCCACGCTTTTTATGCCAGCAGAAAGGGCTGCATCAAATGATTGTGTTTTCCGATATGGATGGAACGCTGTTGACGAGCGATAAGCAGATGAGCGATGCCACCTGGGCGATGCTCGACGAGCTCGCTCGACGCGGGATTGAATTTGTGCCCTGCACGGGACGTCCGCTGTCGGGCATCTTTGAGCCCATCCTCGCCCATACCGCCGTGCACTATGCCGTTTGCGCCAATGGCGCCAGCGTCTGGCAGCTCGACGACGATGTGCCCACCGACGCCTCGCGCGCCACGTGCATCTTGAGCCGTCCGCTCGATTGCGGCATTGCCCATCGCATCCATCGCATCGCCGCCGGCCACGATGTGACCTTCGATATCTTCGCGGATGGGCAGTGCTTCCTCCCCCGCTCGCACTACACGCGCCTGGACGAATTCTGCGGCGGCGACCCCCACATCGCGGCTTCGCTCAAGCGCACACGAACACCGATCGACATGGATATCGACAGCAAGATCGACGAGGTCGAGACGCTCGAGCGCATCGCCATGTACTGGCACAACCCGGCTGATCGCGACGCCATCGCGGCGGAACTCGACACGCTCGGAGGCATTGAAGTCACGCGTTCGTACGCCATGAATATCGAGGTCATGGGCGAGGGCGCCACCAAGGGAACGGCCCTCACGTGGCTCTGCGAGCACCTGGGCGAGCGTCTCGCCGACGCTTGGGCGTTCGGCGACAACATCAACGACATCCCCATGCTGCAGGCAGCGGGCCACGGCATGGCCATGATCAACGCCGAGCCCGAGGACCGCGAGGCCGCCGACGCCATCACCGAATACGACAACGACCACGACGGCGTCGCCCGCACCATCATGGCCGCTCTCGCCTAGCAGCAGCAACCCGGCAGGGTAGCTAATTTGGGGACACTCTTCGCGGGGCGCCGCAAGGACTGTCCCCATCTGCCGAATTAGGCGAGACTCTCCAGCACGCGACGGAGCTCCTGCTGGACGGCGTGGTCGCGGTTGCACCCCACCACGCGATCGGCGACTGCCTTGAGCGCGGGGCGTGCGTTTTCCATCGCGCAGCCCGTGCCGACAAAGCGAATGATCTCGTAGTCGTTCATCGAGTCGCCAAACGCCATGACCTCGTCGCGTTCGACGCCATAGTGCTCCATGAGCTGTGCGATGCCCGAGGCCTTCGACACACCGGGCTGCATGGCATCGATCCACGCGTTGCCCGAAGGCGCGAAAGAGAACAGGCCGCCCAGCTCGCGCTGCAACACGTAGGCGTTGTCCATCACGTTGCCGTCATCGCAGATAATCGATGCCTTGATGATATTCACATGCGGATCGGGCAGTCCCCAAATGCGTTCGGCGTTGGGCAGATCTTTGTCGATCTCGCGGACAAATTTGTCCTCGTCGTCGAGCAAAAAGGACTTGGTGCGATCAAAGAGCGCCAGATGCATGTTAGGAAACATCTTGACCGTGCGCGCGAGCTTGCGGACGGCGAGATGCGAATATACCTCGCGATCGACCTCGACCCCTTCTGCATAGACCTGCGCACCATTCGCCGCGACAAAGTCCATTTTGTCGACCACGGGCGCAAAGAACTCGCATAGGCGGTCGTAACGGCGGCCCGAGGACGCAGCAAAGTGCACGCCGCGCTCGCGCAGGGCCTCAATCAGCTCATATGTCTCGGGCGGTACCTGGCTATTCTCATCAAGCAACGTGCCGTCCATATCGGATGCAATCAGTTTAAACATAGAAAAGCTCCCTTCGGACTTGTTGGAATCGAACGTGTATCCGATTCCAACGTACCCAAAGGGAGCTCAAATAAGACTCTGCGGGCGTAAACGTTACAAGGACCTAGCAAATAGCTCACACATGCCAGAGGTCTCACGGTCGCGGCGTCAGGCGACACGCCACCCCGACGACTAGTCGTTTAAGAACGTCCCCGATGACTAGTCGGCGTAGGTGAAGGTCGTGACGTCGAACATGCCCTCGGGGCGGATGCGGAGCGTCGGGATCACCGGCAGGGGCAGGAAAATGATGCCCATGATGGGGTCGAGCGGCGGCTCGATGCCCATGGCACGCGCCTTGACCATAAAGTCGTCGTGCTGCGCGGCGACATCCTCGGCCGTGCCCTCGCTCATCAGGCCACCGAGCGCCAGCGGAATGCGCGCCACGACCTCGCCGTTGCGCACCAGCACGTGACCGCCCTGGCCCACGGCATCAACGGCGGCCATCATATCGGCGGCGTTGTCGCCCACGACGCACACGTTGTGCGAGTCGTGTCCGATCGTCGAGGCGATGGCACCACCCGTGATGGTAAAGCCGCGCACCCAGCCGCGGCCGATATGCTTGCCAACGAGTCCCAGGCCAGCGGGGCCGTCACCGTCGGCGCCCTCGGCCTGCAGCGACACGCCGCGGCCGTGGCGCTCGATCAGCATAATACGGCGCAGGCCCTCGGCGCTCTCGGGACGAACCATGCCCGTGATGGCCTTGCCCGGCACCACGTCAATCACGGCCTCGCCCGGCTTAAAGGCATAGTCGAATACGTCGAGCGAAAGCTTCGGCAGCTTAACGGAGGCGCGCAGCTCATCGGCAAGGGCCGCAACCTCGGCCATCTCGGGTGCGATCTCGCCCACAAAGGTGCCGTCCTGCGCCACCAGGGCACCGGCGGCATATACACGATGCGGAGCCGTGGCAAACGTCAGGTCATTGAGCACCAGCAGGTCGGCACGCTTGCCCGGGGCAATCGCACCGCGGAGCTCGTGCGGGTCGCGACAGCCGTGATCCAGGCCAAACGCCTCGGCCGTGGAGAGGGACGCCATAGAGATAGCGACCACGGGGTCGATACCGGCCTCAATCGCCACGCGGCAGGCATTGTCGATCATGCCGGTTGCAAGCGCATCGGAAGGAGCGCGGTCGTCAGTCGCAAAGCAGCAGCGGCGGGCGCGCGCGGGATTCTCCAGCAGCATCGGCGACAGGTTGGCCAGATCATGGCTGCACGTACCCTCGCGCAGCATCACGTACATGCCGCGAGACAGCTTGTCGAGCGCCTCCTCGGGAATCGTCGACTCGTGGTCGGCAATAATACCCGCCGCGGCATAGGCATTGAGGTCCTTGCCGGCAACGAGCGGCGCATGGCCGTCGACCTGCTTGGACGGCGTCTGGTTGGCAGCATCGATGCGAGCGCAGGTCTCGGGATCGGCCATAAAGACGCCCGGCAGGTTCATCATCTCGCCCAGGCCAAAAACGTCGCCCGGATGCTCGGCAAAAAACGCCTGTATGTCAGCAGCGGTAATCACAGCGCCCGCTTGCTCATCGGGCAGCGCGGGCACGCATGAGGGCATCATGTACTTGATGGAAATGGGCGCGCGGCGACCGTCCTCGATCATAAAGCGCAGGCCGTCGAGCCCCGCCACGTTGGCGATCTCGTGGCTGTCGGCAATGGCGGTGGTGGTACCGCGCGTCGCCGCCATGCGCGCATACTCGGCGGGACGGATGTTCGAGGACTCAATGTGCAGATGTCCGTCGATAAAGCCGGGGGCGAGATAGCGGCCCTGGCAGTCAATGACCTCGGCAGCCTCGTAGGTGCCGGCGGCATCGTCGCGACCATCGTAGAGCACGCCGACGATCACACCGTCCTTGACGGCAACGCTGCCGGGCGCCACACGCTGGCCATACACGTCGACAATCTGCGCATTGATAAACAGCGTGTCGACGGGCACGCGGCCCTCGGCGGCCTCGATCACAGACCTCATGACCTCAACGGACATACATACCCCTTTAACCGTAGAAAAAAGCTGCGGAGCGGACAGACCTTCACCGCAGCAGACCAATAGCCATTGTATGCCCAAAAGGAAGCCCCGCTAACACCCCTTCCGCTTAACGGCACCGCCAAATGATCCCTCCGTCCCCAAGGGATCGTCGTAACCAAAAAAGGCCGCGGCCGGGAATCCCGGCTGCGGCCTTGTTGCACTTGTGAGGTCAACTCGCTCGTTAGACCAACTTAAAGCCCTTGCGCTTGCCCACGGAGAGAGTGTCGCCCAGCTTGAGGGCGCTGGGATCGATGTTATAGCTCTTGGGAGCCACGGCCTTGCCGTTGATTTTGACGCCGCCGCCGTCGATATCGCGACGAGCCTGGCCGGCGCTCGCCGAAAGACCCAGGTCCTTGAGCAAGCCGGCGAGGTAGATCTGGCCCTCGTCGTTGACGGTCAGCTCAACGTGCTTCTCGGGGAAGTCGGCGAGCTGGCCCTCCTTGAACACGCGGTCGAACTCGGCCTGAGCCTCGTCGCCGGCGCCGGCGCCGTGGTAGGTGTCGCACAGGTCGCGGCCCAGAGCACGCTTGAGCTCGTAGGGGTCGGCGGAGCCATCGGCCAGGGCGGCGTCGATCTTGTCGACCTCGGCAGGGGTGAGCGAGCTGGCCAGACGATAGTACTTGCCGATCATCTCGTCGGGGATGGACATGGTCTTGCCGAACATATCCTTGGGGGCGTCGGTCAGGCCGATGTAGTTGCCATAGGACTTGGACATCTTACGAACGCCATCGGTGCCCTCGAGCAGCGGCATGGTGAGCGCAATCTGCGGCTCCATACCCATCTTCTCCATGAGCTCGCGACCAGCGAGCAGGTTGAAGAGCTGGTCGGTGCCGCCCATCTCCACGTCGGCCTTGATCTGAACGGAGTCGAAGGCCTGCATCACGGGGTACAGGAACTCGTGCAGGGCGATCGGCGTCTGAGACTGGTAGCGCTTAGTAAAGTCGTCGCGCTCAAGAATGCGGGCAACGGTGAACTTGGAGCACACCTGCAGCAGGCCGGCCAGATCCATCGAAAGGATCCAATCGCCGTTGTGCACGATGGTGGTCTTCTCGGGGTCCAGGATCTTCATGGCCTGGCTCACGTAGGTCTCGGCGTTGGCCTCGATCTGCTCCTGCGAAAGCTGCGGACGCGTGGAGTTCTTGCCCGAGGGATCGCCGATCAGCGCGGTGCCGTTGCCGATGATGAGGGTGACGTTGTGGCCCAGGTCCTGGAACTGGCGCATCTTGCGCAGCGGCACGGCATGGCCCAGGTGCAGGTCGGGGCTGGTGGGGTCGACGCCGAGCTTGATGTTGAGGGGCTCGCCCTTCTCAAGCTTCTTGCGAAGGTCGGCCTCGGGAACGATCTGCGCGGCGCCCGAGGTGATGATACGCATTTGCTCGTCAACAGACAGCATTGGGTATCCTCCTTTTGCTATAGCACCCTCACCGGATACGGCGGTGCTGGAAGTCCATAAACTCTTATATGATAACAAACTGACGCGACGCGGCACCTACGACAGGAAAAACCTCGTCCTGCCGCATGCGTCAATGGCAACTGGCAAACGTGTACCGTCACGCTCGACCAGATAGCGTACCTGCCGACGGCGCAAGCAGTCGCGGCAACGGACCTGTCCCGTCGCATCGGTAGCGCAGACGCCCTCGGCGGTCAGCAGGCAGTGCTCGCACACCATAAGCTCGGGACGGTCGGCGTCGACCGGACCCCAGACGCCGGGTTCAGCAGCCAGTTCGGCAATACGCTCCGCATCATTGCCGAGCAACTCGGCCGGCAAGTACACCCGCCCCGCACCGAGTCCGCGCAGCCAGGTAAGCGTGGCCCGATTCGCGCAGAACACCGGCGCCGCCACGTCAAACGTCACGCCCAGCTCGCGAGCGATCACCACCTGTCCCAGGTTGCGGCAGACAACGCGCCCGGCACGCTGCATCAGTGAGCGGGTCCAGTCAGCGTCACCCGTGCGGCACACCTCGTCAAGCACCACAACGGCGTCGGACAAATCGAGTTCTCCGCGCGGGTCGGCATCCATCAGCTGCCAAGCAAAAACCATGCGAGCGGGAACCGCGCACTCCACCAACTCCGTCGACGCACCGCCATCCACCGTAACGCCCTCAAAGGGCAGCACCTCAACGGCACACGCAACGGGCGCAATCGCATCCGCCTCGGCCCGCATGCGCCCCAACACCGCCGCCGTCTGATCCAACACGCCGGCGCTGCGAATCAGGTACACCTCGCAGCCCGCGTCCACCTTACGCTTGCAATGCACGACGACGCGCTTCCCCGCTGCGGCATCCACCGGGCAGGGCACCTGCGGCCAGCGCTTGGGCACATCGGGACGCGCGTCGACACCCGGATAGAACCGAATCTCGAGCGTGTCACCCGCCGCCACGGCGGCGTCGAGCTCAACGGTCACCTCTTCGTGGCCCACAGCGACCAAACGCCCCACGCGCACGCCCTGGTTAATTGCGCGCTCAAAGCTCATCAGCTCGGCACCCGAACGCCCTCGCAGGTACGCATCGGTAAGCCCACGGTTAAACGACCTTCCCAGCTCGCGCTCAAGCTCTTCCACAGCACCGGGGTCCCACGCGCCGTCGCACAGCATATCGAGTGCCCGGCGCCACACCCGCACCACGTTGAATACGTAATCAGGGTTCTTCATGCGCCCCTCGATCTTGAGCGACGCCACGCCGGCATCTACAAGCTCGGGCAGATGCGCAATACCCAGATAGTCGCGCGGGCACAGCAGGCGATCTCCCTCGACGGCGACAACACTCTGTCCCGCCTCGTCCACCAGGTCGTACGCCAGACGGCACGGCTGCGTGCAGTCGCCGCGCATCGCCGAGCGCCCACGCCGCAGGGCCGAGAACTCGCACGCCCCCGAATATCCGATGCAAATCGCACCGTGGCAGAATACCTCGATGGGCACGCCCGTGGCACATAGCGCCGCAATCTCGTCGACCGTCAGCTCGCGTGCCGTCGTCACGCGCTCGACCCCAAGCTCATCGGCGGCAAGCCGCACGGCGCTCTCGCTATGAGCGCCCGCCTGCGTGGACAGGTGAATCTCGACCCCGGGAATCGCCGCGCGCAGCGCACAGGCCAGCCCGGCATCGGCGACAATCAGAGCATCGGCGCCCAGCTCCAGTGCATGAGCTCCCAACGCCACCGCGTCGGACAACTCATCGTCAAACACGAACACGTTGAGCGTTACGTACACACGCACGCCATGGGCATGCGCCACGGCGCAGCCGCGCGCAAACTCGTTATCCGTAAAGCCATGGGCGCTCACACGGGCGTTAAAGCCGCCCAACCCCGCATAGATGGCATCGGCACCCGCGGCGATGGCCGCAAGCATCTGGTCGAGTCCGCCCGCCGGCGCCAGCAGCTCGGGCAGCGCCGCACCGGCAGCATCCAATCCAGTCTCGTATTGTCCGCTCGGCCCCATCGTCCGAATCGCCATCGACAAACTCCTTACCAAGGTATGCATTCACTCTGAAAAATGCCGTCTTCCAGCATACACGAGGCCTCGCGCGCCCCGTTTGGTTTATCGTGTAATAACTTATGTCCATCCTGCCCCGACGGCACATCCACCGTCCGGCACGACATACCTGGAGGTCAATATATGGGTCCTCGCCAACGACAGGGACGCAGCCGTTCAAAGACGCATGCTCTGCCCATAATCCTGCTCTCGTTTTTGGGCTTTCTGCTGATTGCGGGCGTGGCATTTGGCATCGGCATGGTCGGCAACGTCAACCGCTGGCTGTCCGATCTGCCCGACTACACCGACGCCAACGCGTATCTGGTGAGCGAGCCCACCGAGATCGTTGACTGCAACCTGTCTCTTATACACATCTGACGCTGCCGACGATAAGGCTCGTGTAGAT
>USBX01000029.1 GCA_900552995.1 uncultured Collinsella sp. | reverse complement strand
ACGAGATTAGCGAGTGTCTCGTGGGCTCGGAGATGTGTATAAGAGACAGGGGCATATGATTAACCCCCTATTTTCGACGTGAATTAGACCGGCTTAAGCCCAAAACACGCCCGCAGCGTGTTAAGCAACGCCTCTTGCTTCTTCCTGCGGGCATCGACACGATTCCGGTACCGCTTTCGCATACGCTGGTGGATGCGCCATGCGAGCGCTTCCATCGCTTCCATGTCGCAGAGCATTTCGTTGTTGACCGTCGCGACCTCGATTCCCATAGTAATCAAGCCCGTGTTGCGTTTTTCATCATGGATACGTCCCCTCCGGGAGG
Source organism: uncultured Collinsella sp. (assembly GCA_900552995.1). Lineage (GTDB taxonomy): Bacteria > Actinomycetota > Coriobacteriia > Coriobacteriales > Coriobacteriaceae > Collinsella. Next base: position 8,729 of record USBX01000029.1, on the reverse strand, counting down.
AATGGCCCAGCTCACCGTTGTATTCCAGGTCAAACCGGGCTGCCTCTTGATACGCATCGCAAACTGCATGAGGCATCCCCGAGATTGCCTGCGCACGGTCATCGAACTCGATCTTGTAGTCGGTCTTAAAAGGCCCGCAGGCAAACCCGCCATAGGAAAACGGAAGCGAAAACAGGGCGAGCATGATGCACTCCATGGGCGAGAGCAGGTTTTCCGAAAGATAGGGACACAGACGCAGCAGCTGTTTGGCCACATTCCCCTTGCATGCCGCAAGGTAATCTGCCAGGCGATCGGGCGTCAGCGCCGGCTCGACTTCAAAGTAGCCCACGTCTGCTGGCTGGTCCTTGTCCTTTGCAAGTTTATTCGTAACAGGCGAGGTGTAGGGAGGCAGATACTTCCCGCGGTCGCTCAGTGAAATCTTAGAGCACAGCTCCTGGGCCAGGGCAAATGCCTGGATACAGCCAAGTTCGCGCGCAACGGCAAGGCAGAGGGCCTCGGGAGACAAGCTGTACACCCCCGGTTCCACCTCTAGAATCGAGCCGGCGGGCAACCCGGAACACACGGACCAGCCTACGCTAGGCATGCGGCGGCGCTGCGCCGCAGATCCCACCAGCAAGCACAAATCCTCTTGCACCTCGCCGCTTGCGGCTCCAATTCGCACCAAGTCGGGAAGATAGATGTCCTCGGTCGAGGGCGACGACGTGCGCAGCACACGGCGCTCTTCATCGGGATTAAGGTCCTTCCAGCTGATATAGCCCATCTGCCGGCGCTCGGCGCGCATCATGCGCAGCGCTGAAGCGCCTGTTAGGATTACGGAAGCCGCTAGCTGTTCGCCTGTCGGCTCGTTGCGCCGCTCAATCTTCACTGCCACAAAACCACCCCTACCAAACACGTGCGATAGCAAGGCCATCGACTGCCGCAGCGCCGGCACGCTTGAGCTCCGCCGAGGCTGCTGCCATGGTCGCGCCCGTGGTGATAACGTCATCGATAAGCAGTAGGCGGCGGCCGTGCACGTCCTCAACCGTCTCGTACATGCCTTGGGCACGCTCGCGACGCTCCTCACGACCGAGTTCGCGCTGGTCGCCATGCCCGTACTTGACGAGGGCATCGAGCAGGGGAACACCCGACAGCTCGCAAAATGGGCGCGCAATGGCCTCCATATGATCAAAGCCACGCCGCCGAAACGCTGCCGCCGTCGCGGGCACAAACACCACCGCATCCGCACCGGACAGCACACCTCCTAAGCGTTCGGGCGCTACGACCTGGGCATGCAGGGCAGTGTCGTAGAGCAGCTCCGCCAGATACGGCGCCAGGCGTCGCTCGCCCGCGTCCTTGTACGCTTTAATGATGCGCGGCAGCGGATGCGCATAGACGGAGCACGCCAGGCAGCGGTCGAGCGCCTCCGCCATTGCCGAGGACGTGCCCTCGACCGAACACTCAGTGCACAGCAAATCCCCAAACGGGGCGCCGCATCGGGTACAGCTATGACGTGGGTCGATGAGCGTGAGCGCGGCCAGGCAGTCTTGGCAAATAAGCGCGCCGGCGCGCTCGCAGCCGGCACATCGTGTTGGCGACAATGCCTCGAGTGCCTCGCGTGCCGCCCGCTCGGCAAACGGCAGCAATTCGTCCGCAAACGGTAGGGCGCCGGCACCCTGCAGACGGCTCAATTTGTTTAGATGGCTCTTCAAGACACAACCCTCCCTACGTTCGGTCGCAGGGAGGGTTGTTGATTCAGCGCTATGATACCCCGATGCGCTCGGGGCAAGGCGAGCAAAATCCGCTCGCGGGCGTTATTCGCCGGCGGGCGGTTGTGGTGCAGACGAAGACGGGGTCGAGCCCTCGCCACCATCCTGGCGCGGCTTGCGGGAACGGCGACGGCGACGGCGCTTTTGGCCCTGGTCGGCCGAGCCCTCGCCACCGCGATCCTCGCGCGGCTCGCGCTCGTCGCGAGCGGCGCCACGCGAAGCCTTAGCAGCCGCTCCCCCGCCATCTCCGGGACGACGGCGCGTGACCTTGACCTCGCCATCCGAGACCTGATCGGCCACGGAGGGCACTGAAGGCTTCTGCTGCGCGCCCGAGGAATGGCGACGGCGCGGACGCGGCGCGCGCTCATCCTCGCCACGTGACTTGCCGCCCTTGTCGGCAGACGCATCGGAGGCCGAGGCGCCCTTGGAAGCGGCACCAGCCTCGCGAGCAGCTGCGGCGCGGAAGGCGTCCTCGCGCTCCTCGCTCGACAGATGACGGCGGCGGCGACGTGTGGGGTTCATGCCACCGCCGCGATTCTGCTGCTGGGGTTGCTGAACCTCGCGCTCGCGAGAGGCGTTCTTGCCCGCGGCTGCAGCCTCGGCAGCATCGCCCGAGCCTGCGCGCTTGCGACGACGACGGCCACCGGCGGCCTCCTCGGCCTCAGGCGTTGCGGCATTGCCACGGCCCTTTCCGCGGCCACGACCCTCGCCCTGCCCCTGACCGGCGCGAGCATCGGATTCAGCATCGCGACGACGGCGCTTGGGCATCGACGTGCCGGCCAGACGGTCGGCACTCGACAGGCCATCGCCCACGTCGACGCCGTTCTCGCGATCGAGTTCCATGAGCGCCAGGCGCATCTCGGGCGACTCGATGCGCTCGAGCACGTCGCGCGTCACGCAGTCGGGGCGGCAGCTGCAGCCCTGCTCGGCGGCCTTCTTTTTGCAGCCCTCCGAGCACGTCATATCGGCCAGGTTGACCTTAAAGACCTTGCCGTTCTCCAGGCGCAGCACCAGCTGCTCGCGCGGCGTGTCATATTCCTGAATACGCGCCTTGCCGAGCGGCGTATCGATAAGCGTCTTCTTTTTGGGCGCGCGGCTCTTAAAGTCCTTGTAGGCCTCGAACTCGTAGCGCAGGCAGCACATCAGGCGGCCGCACACGCCGCTGATCTTGGAGGAATTGAGCGGCAGGTCCTGCTCTTTTGCCATGCGGATCGAGACGGGCTCAAACTGTCCGCCAAAGCGCGTGCAACAGAGCTCCTGGCCGCACTGGGCATAGCCGCCCACCAGGCGGGTCTCGTCGCGCACGCCGATCTGGCGCATGTCGACGCGAATGTGCAGCGTCGAGGACAGATCCTTGACGAGCTGGCGAAAATCGACGCGCTCCTCGGCCGCAAAGTAGAACACGGCCTTCTCGCCGCCAAACAGGTACTCGACGCCCACCGGCTTCATCTCGAGGTCGAGCTCTTTGACCAGACGGCGGAAATCGACCATGGCCTCGTCACCCTGGATGGCCAGGTCGTCGGCAAGCTGCAGGTCGATGTCGCTCGCCACACGCAGCACGGGCTTGAGCGGCTGACCGATCTCGTCTTGCGGTACCTCGAAGGGATCAGCCGTGACCAGGCCGATCTCGGTTCCGCGCTCGGTGGAGCAAATAGCGTAATCTGCCTCGAGGATATCCAGGTCCTGCGGGTCAAACCACAGGTCGCGCGAGGCGTAGGTAAACTTAACGGGTACGACTAACGGCATTTCAGTGCCTTCCTGATATCGAACAGCATGACCTCGATGGCCAGCTGGGGAGTAACGTTTCTGGCGATGTTGCGCTCGGCGGTCGCGACCGCCTCGAGCGCCTGGGTGGCACCCGCAACATTGGTCGCGGCGGCAAGCCGACCGATCGTGTCGCGCACGTCCTCGTTCACCACGTCGGCTGCCTCGTCCTGAAGTGTCAGCAGCACGTCGCGCATGAGCGTCCGCGCGCTCGCCAGCGCTTCCATAATACCCGAACGCTCGCGCGCGTTGAGTTCGCGCTTGTTGCGGTCCTCAAGCTGCTTCAATGCTCCACGCGACAGGTAGTCGGCGTTTTGCTCGAGTACCTTTTCCTGCGTGGACTTGACCTCGGCAAGCGGCGCCTTGACGGCGACGATGAGCGACTTGGCGCGACTGAGCACGTCGGCCTCGTCGGCGGCAATGAGTGAGTCGATGGCACGGACCATCTGACGGCGGGCGTCCTGGCGCTCGGCGCTCTTAAGAAACTCGATGCCGCGTGTGGGGCTTCCCGCCACGGCGACCGCCATGCGGCAACGCGCAGGGTCCTGACCGGTGGCGCGGCTCACGGCCTGCGCGGCGACGGCGGGCGATACCAGCCGAAACGGCACACACTGGCAACGACTCACGATAGTGGGCAGCATCACGTCGGCCGAGGTGCCCAGCAAGATAAACATAACGCCCTCGGGCGGCTCCTCGAGCGTTTTGAGCAGTGCGTTGGCGGTGTTGGCACGCAGTTGCTCGGCACGGTCGATGATGTAGACCTTGGCCTTGGCACGGATGGGCGCCAGTGGCACGTCATCGAGCAGCTCGCGGGTCTGGGCAATGAGGTAACCCGTGGCGCTCTCGGGCGTGTAATAGTGCACGTCGGGGTGCGTATGGCGGGCGACGCGCACGCAGCTATCGCATGAGCCGCAGCCATTCTGCTCGCACAGGAAGGCTTGGGCGAGCGCCCACGCGGCGTCGAGCTTGCCCGCGCCGGGAGCGCCCAAAAACAGGTAGGCGTGCGATGCGCGACCGCTAGCGACGGCATTGGTCAAAAAGTCACGCACGCGCTCTTGGGTGTCGAGCTTGGCCAGCAGGCTTGCCTGAGCGGGGGCCATGTTACTCGGCCTCCTTGGCAAGCGCGGCGGCGACGGCTTCCTGCGGAATGTCGAGACCGTACGCGCGAACCTGCTCGACCGTCTTCTCGAAGACTTCCTCGACGGTCGTAGTGGCGTCGATGAGCTTTACGCGGTCTGGCTCCTCGGCAGCAATTGCGCAAAACCCCTCGTAGACACGCTCCTGGAATGCCATGCCCTTAGCCTCCATGCGATCTGCCGCGCCACGGGCTGCCATGCGTAGCGCCGCCTGCTCGGGCGTGATGTGGTAGACGAGTGTGAGCGCCGGGTGCGTTCCCGCGACGGCCAGGTTGTTGGCGTCGCGCACCATCTGGCGATCGAGGCCGTCGGCAAATGCCTGGTAGCAGGTCGTGGAATCGTAGAAGCGATCGCACAGGACCACCTTGCCGGCCGCAAGGGCGGGGGCTATGACCTCGTGCACCAACTGGGCACGCGCAGCCTCGTAGAGCAACAGCTCGCAGGTATCGCCCATCGCCGTGTTGGCGGGGTCGAGCAGCAGGGCGCGAATCTTTTCGCTGATGGCAGTGCCACCCGGCTCGCGCAGAGTTACGACCTGATAGCCAGCGAGTTCGAGCGCGCGGGCAAGCAGGCGCGCCTGCGTGGACTTGCCGGCACCGTCGACGCCCTCGAGCGTGATAAAGCTATGTTGAGCAGGCTCAAAAGCCATGGGCGCAGCCCCTTCCTACAAGGCGCGTAAATGCAGATATATCAACCAAGCCATGATACCCCAGTGCTCGGCGCGTCCCCAATGGCTAAAGGCGCCTTTCCAAAGTTGCGGTGAAATAGGGACTGATTGAAGCTCTGAGACCGCCAAACAGTCCCTATTTCACCGCAACTTATGATGGGGAATTTTGGATGCTGGGTATAATCGTCGTATTGCATTGAAATGTGGCGAAAGGAGTGGCAATGTCTCGGTATTGCGCCTCGTGCGGCAAGCTTCTTGCAGATGATGCCAAGTTCTGCACCTCATGCGGTGCACCCGTTGAGCAAACAGCCGCAAGCGATAGCCAGCCCGCTTTTGAGCAGACCGGCTCCCTTGATACGCCGCAAGCCAAGGCGGATGACTCCCTCGCCTATAGCCCCGACCCTGCCGCAAGGACCGAGGCCGTCGAGACCACGCAGCGCATACCCGTCGCGAGCGGCTCGCCCCAACAGCAGCCGGCTCCCGCATACGCGCCCGCTTCGCCACAGACCCCCGCTCCCAAAAAGAGCGGCACCGGGCCGCTTATCGCCGTTATTGTTGTGCTGGTGGCGATCATCATCGCCCTGGTCGTTTTCTTTGTGATCAAGCCTTTCGACAACGCCGCCACGCAGACGACTGCCGCGGTAGCTAAGCTGCACCATGACGTCGACGACGATGACCTAAAGCCTCTCGGCGATCCCAACAGCCTGTACGACGATGATGACGATGACGACGAGGATGGCGGCGAAGCAACGCTCTCCGAGCAGAACCTCTACCGTCGCCTGAGCGAATACTACGACCTGCTCGAAGATCTCGACAGCCAGGTCCGTGGCTGCGCGCAGAACTTCAACGGCAACTATCTGGAAGAGGATCGAACCACCCGTCAAAATCTCGCCGACGTCGCCGAGCGCACGGAGGACACCATCGAGCAGTATTACGACATCGTCGAGGACCTGGACGTCCCGACGAGCTCCAAGAACTACAGCTCCTGGAAGGACATCATCGCCCTGTACGACGACCTGGATCACCGCATTGACGCAATCCGTGATGCCTGGGAGATCAGCCTGAAATACGCCAAGCCTGCGGACCACAAGAATGAGATCGTGGCGCCGCTGTCGCGCGACAACGTGGCGGGCACCAATGACAATAAGTACCGCCTAGACTTTGAGGAGCGCTATCCCGGCGCCAAGCCTGTCGAGGTGAACTAGCGCTTTGTCGTTCCCGAGCCGGCAGTTAGGGACGTTCCTAAACTGCCGGCAGAAAAAGAACGTCCCTAACTGCCGGTCAAAAAAACGAGCGAGGATCGCGGGGTCCTCGCTCGTTTTTTTGGGCAATGTTTCGACTGCGCCGTTACTTGTCGGCGGCTGTTTTCTTGGCAGTCGACTTCTTCGCGGTCGTCTTCTTGGCGGCAGTGGCTTTCTTAGCCGTCGTCTTCTTGGCCGTGCTCGCCTTGGTCGTGGTCTTGCGACCGCGGGCGGGCTTCTTCTCCTTGGTCGGGCAGTCCATGTTCACGCAGATACGCCACGGACCGCGCGCCGTGTTGACCACCACGATGGGGGCGCCGCACTCGGGGCAGGTCTCGCCCGTCGCCTCGAGCTTGCCGCGCGCCGGCAGCGGATAGCTCACGCCGCAGTCATCGTAGTTGGTGCAGCGGATAAAGCGCTTGCCGCTCTTCTCGCTCTTGTGCGCGATCAGGTCGCCATGGCGTCCGGCCTCGGCGCACACCTTGCACTCGCCCACTTTAAGGTCAGGCTCGTAGTTGGTGGGGCACGTGGGGTTCACGCAAATCTCGAAGGCCTTCTGGCGGAACGGCTGACACTTAATGCGCGGCGCACCGCATTCGGGGCACACGGCGGCCTCGCCCTCGAGCGGGCTCACCTTGACGCCGCTCGGCACCGGATAGGTCACGTCGCAGTCGGGCCAGCCCATGCAGCCAATGAAGCTGCCGCGGGTCTTGGCGCTCGTCTTCATAACCAGGTCCTTGCCGCACTTGGGGCAGGCGCCCACGCGCGCATCGGCCGTGACGGCGTCGCTGATGGCGTCGCCCAGCTCCTGCGTGTGCTTGAGCAGCTCGTCGAGCACGCCGGCCAGCAGCGCGCGCGAGTGCGTCACGACATGCTCTTCGGTATCCTCGCCGCGCTCCACGCGGGTCATGTCGCCGTCGAGCTCGCTGGTCATATCGGGGCTCGTGATGCGCGGGGCAAACTGCGACAGCGCGTCGATGATGGCGATGCCCAGCTGGCTCGGCTCAACGGGATCGTTTTTGAGATAGCGCACGGCATACAGGCGCTCGATGATGCTCGCGCGCGTGGACTTGGTACCCAGGCCGCGCTTTTCCATCTCCTGCACGAGCTTGCCCTGGCTGTAGCGCGCGGGCGGCTCGGTCTGCTTGGCCTCGAGCTTAATGTCGAACACGTCGACCGTGTCGCCCTGCTCCAGCGGCGGCATCTGCTCGTCGCGCTTGAGTCCGTACGGGTAGGCCTCGCGGAACCCCGGGGTCACGAGCACGTCACCCGAAGCCACGAACGGCTCGCCGTTGACGTCGAGCTCGAGCTTGGTGTTCTCGATGGTCGCGGGACCCATGAGCGTCGCCAGGAAACGGCGGGCGATGAGGTCGTAGAGCTTGCGCTGGCCGCCATCGAGCGTGGACGGATCGCCCTCGCCCGTGGGATAGATAGGCGGGTGGTCGGTGGTCTCGACCTTGCCGCGCGTGGGCTTCATGGGGCCGGCGAGCACCTTTTTGCACACGGGCGCCAACGCCGGGTTGATCTTTGCCAGGTCACTCACCACGGCGCCCAGATCGAGCGTCGCGGGATACACGGTGTTGTCGACACGCGGGTAGCTGATGAGGCCCGCCATGTAGAGGGATTCGGCGATGCGCATGGTACGTGCAGGCGAGATGCCCTCGGCCGCAGCGGCTGCCTGCAACGAGGTGGTCGCAAACGGCGTGGGCGGCTGCTGCTTGCGCGAGCGCTTGGTCACCGCGGCGACGGTTGCCGTCTTGGCACCGTCAACGTGGCCATACGCCGTCTCGGCAGCATCTTTATCGGTAAAACGCGCCGTCTTGTGCGCGATCTTAAAGCGGTCGTCCTCGTCGGCGCCCTGCGCGGCACCCATACCGCGAATCTGCCAATAGTCCTCGGGCACAAACGCCATGCGCTCACGCTCGCGCTCGACCACCAGGGCAAGCGTCGGCGTCTGCACGCGGCCGGCGGAGCGCACGTTGCCAAAACCGCCAAACTTGGCGAGCGTCAGGTAGCGCGTGAGCACCGCGCCCCAAATGAGGTCGATATGCTGACGACTCTCGCCAGCGTCGGCCAGGTTCTGGTCGAGCGAGACAAGGTTATCGAAGGCCTGCGTAATCTCGGCCCTGTCTCTTATACACATCTGACGCTGCCGACGATAAGGCTCGTGTAGATC
>USBX01000028.1 GCA_900552995.1 uncultured Collinsella sp. | reverse complement strand
GAGCCTTATCGTCGGCAGCGTCAGATGTGTATAAGAGACAGGCCTTAAGAAGTCGGCAGCTTGGCTCAAGCAGGTCGCAACGACCCACGTGGTTGACTAGCGACCAGGCGAACGCCCAGACCGCGCGCCGCCGCGCGAAAAAACATGGCACATCTGGTGGCAAAGGGCGACAGACCACCGTGCGCATAGGAAAAGGCCGGATTTGATAGTTAGGAGCAATCATGGCCAGTGAAAACGGAAAGAGCTTCCTCGACAAATTTGCCGAGGTCTCTGCGAAGGTGGGAAACCAGGTTCACCTGCGTTCCCTGCGCGATGCCTTCGCGACCATCACGCCGCTCTATATCCTTGCGGGTATCGCGGTTCTTATTAACAACGTCGTGTTCCCTCTGTTCCCGCTCGATGCGGCGGGTCTTGCCAATCTTCAGACCTGGGGTTCGGCAATTACGCTGGGCACCCTCAACGTCTCTGCCATTATCTTGGCCGGATTGATCGGCTACAGCCTCGCTAAGAACGAGCGCTTCGATAACCCGCTTGCCTGCGTGGTCGTCGCCATCTCCGCTTTCGTTATCATGATGCCGCAGCAGATCACCGCCACGCTTGCCGCCACGAGCCCGCTGCTCACCGACAAGATCACCTCTGCCGAGGTCACGGGCGCCCTTTCGACTGCCAACACCGGTACCAACGGTCTGTTCGCGGCTATTATCATCGCCCTGCTCTCCGTCACGCTCTTCATCAAGATTTCCGGCGTCGAGAAGCTTAAAGTAAAGCTGGGCGAGGGTGTGCCCCCCGCGGTCTCCAACTCCTTTAACGTCATGATCCCGATGCTGCTCAACCTCTCGATCTTCGCAGTTGCCGCAGCGCTGCTCGCCGTGTTTGCCGGCACCGATCTGTGCACCATCATCTCCACGTGCATTTCCAACCCGCTCAAGAGCATCATGAACGCCGGTCCGTGGGCTGTTATCCTCATCTACACCCTTGCGAACCTGCTGTTCTGCGTCGGTATTCACCAGTCCACCATCTCTGGCGCTACCGTCGAGCCGATCCTGACCATGCTCATCGTCGACAACATGGCTACCTTTGCCGCCGGCGGCACCATCCAGCCCGATCACTACATGAACATGCAGATCGTCAACAGCTTCGCCCTTATCGGCGGCTCGGGCTGCACCCTCATGCTCCTGCTCGATACCTTCCTGTTCTCTAAGAACAAGGCTTCCAAGACCGTTGCCAAGATGGCTATCGTTCCTGGCCTGTTTAACATCAACGAGCCGGTCATCTACGGTTACCCCGTCGTGTACAACCTGCCGCTCATGATTCCGTTCGTGCTTCTTCCCGACCTGTTCATCGGCATCACCTATGGCCTGACCTGCGCGGGCATCATCAGCCCCTGCATCGCCCAGGTGCCTTGGACCATGCCTCCCGTCATTAACGCCCTGCTTGCCACGGGCTTTGACTGGCGCGCCGGCGTATGGCAGGCCCTCGAGCTTGTCATCGGCATGGTTGTCTACCTGCCCTTTATGAGGATCTCCGAGAAGGCCATCGCCAAGCAGGAGGCCCTTGCCGAGCAGAACGCCTAAACGGTTCGTTTTCCCTTTCATTGTTGCGGGCGCCGGTACGCGGTGCCGGTGCTCGCGGCTCTCCCTGCGTAAAGACGCAGGGGGTGGGTACAGTAGCCGCAAGGAATAAAACCAGTTGTCGTCTGCGCGCCGCGCAGTTATAAGGAGGAAACCATGAAGAAGATCATGCTTTGCTGCAATGCCGGCATGTCCACGAGCCTGCTGGTCCAGAAGATGCAGTCCGAGGTCGCAAGCCGTGGTCTGGACATCGAGGTCGAGGCCCGTCCTATGAACGAGGCTCACGATCACCTGGACGAGTGCGATATCTTGCTGCTCGGCCCGCAGATTGGCTACACCAAGGGCGATTTTGAGAAGGAGGCCGCTGGCCGCTTCCCGGTTGAGGTCATCAACATGGTCGACTACGGCCGCATGAACGCTGCTGGCATCATCGACCACTGCGTCAGCGTGATGGGCTAGGTGCAGCGCATGGAGGATATGAACGAGCTGCAGATGACCTGCTTTGAGATCATCAGTTTCGTCGGAACCGCCAAGAGCATGTACATCAATGCCGTGCAAAAGGCCAAGGAGGGCGATTTTGACGCCGCCGAGGAGCTTATTAAGCAGGGCGACGAGGCTTACAACGGTGGCCACGATGTCCATATGGGGCTCCTTAAAAAGGAGGCCAACGGCGAGCGTAACGGCGAGGCCCCGCTGATTCTGCTGCATGCCGAGGACCAGATGGCCGGCACCGAGACCATGCGCGTCATGGCCACGGAGCTCATCGAGGTCCACAAGCTGCTGCAGGCGCTTAAGGCCTAGTCGGCGTTATCGCCGCGATGGACCGCGGTCCAACAGACAACACAGTCCCTTTGACGGGCGCCGGGAGTCTCCGCCTCCCGGCGCCCTTATATTTGGCGAAGGCCCTGCGCGACCTTTTGAGCGGTCGTTTGCGTTTTCCCAGATAAAACCTGCCAAAACAAACCTGTCCCTTTTTGGCAGGTTTTTGCCTGGGGAGCGGTACCATACAGGCAATGTTTAAACGAGAAAGGCGGGCTCCCATGGAACCTAAGCAGTATTACATCGGCATCGACGTCGGCGGCACTTCGGTTAAGGAGGGCCTGTTCGACGAGGATGGTAACCTGCTGGCCAAGGCCAGCGTGCCCACGCCGCCTATCGTTGACGCCGCGGGCTTTGCCGCGGTGACCGAGGCTATCGACCAGGTGGTCGCCAAGGCCCAGATTCCGCGTGCCTTTGTGGCGGGCATTGGTCTGGCCGTTCCGTGCCCCATCCCGGCATCGGGCGATGCCAAGGTCAAGGCGAACATCGCCATCAACCTGCCCGAGCTCAAGATCGCCATCCAGGAGCACTGCCCCGACGCGGTCGTTAAGTACGAGAACGATGCCAACGCCGCTGCCATGGGCGAGGCCTGGCTCGGCTCTGCCAAGGGCGTACAGAACGTGGTGATGGTCACCATTGGTACCGGCGTGGGTGGCGGCGTTATCGTCAACGGCGACGTGGTGTCGGGCGTTGTGGGCGCCGGCGGCGAGATTGGCCACATGTGCCTGAACCCGGCTGAGGAGCGCACCTGCGGCTGTGGCGGCCATGGCCATCTGGAGCAGTATTCCAGCGCCACCGGCGTGGTGAGTAACTACCTTGCCGAGTGCAAAAAGGCCGGCGTCGAGCCCATCGAGCTCACTGGGCCTTCTGATTCCAAGGACGTGTTCCAGGCCTGCCGCGAGGGCGACAAGCTCGCGCTTGCCGCGGCCGATACCATGGCCGACTATCTCGGTCGCGCCCTGGCGCTTATTGCCAACGTGGTCGATCCCGAGATGTTCCTCATCGGCGGCGGCGCATCCGCCTCGGCCGATGTCTACCTCGACAAGGTCCGCGAGCACTTTAAGCAGTATGCGCTTTCCGCCTCGCGCGAGACGCCCATCGAGGTCGCCTCGCTCGGCAACGATGCCGGCATCATCGGTGCCGCTTACGTAGCCCTGCGCGCCGCCGGCAAATAGCTGGTGCAAGGGGCAGGTAGTGAGGGGGACAGACTTCGCCCTTGACCTCGCCCCAACACTTGCCCCAAATTGCGCCGCGGCCCTTCCGTCCCCTAGGGTTCGGCATCGGCGTGCTACCATAGCTACGTCCAAGTACACATATCAAATGGAGGATATCCATGGCAAACGTTCTTGTCTTTGGTCACCAGAACCCCGATAACGACGCCATTATGAGCGCCGTCGTCCTATCCCAGCTGCTCAACCAGGTTGAGTATGCCGGCAACACCTACGAGGCCTGCGCTCTGGGCCAGCTTCCGGCAGAGTCCGCCAAGCTGCTCGCCGACGCTGGCATCGCCGAGCCTCGCGTGATCGAGTCCGTCGAGGCCGGTCAGCTCGTCGTCCTCACCGACCACAACGAGTCTGCCCAGTCTGTCGCCGGCCTTAAGGACGCCACGGTCTTTGGCGTTGTCGATCATCACCGCATCGGCGACTTCGAGACCGCCGGCCCGCTGCACTACATCTGCCTGCCCTGGGGCTCCAGCTGCACCATCGTCACCAAGCTCGCCGGCGTGCTCGGCGTTGAACTTTCCGACGTCCAGGCTAAGCTGCTGCTCTCGGCCATGATGACCGACACGCTCATGCTCAAGAGCCCCACCACCACCGATGTCGACCGCGCCGTCGCCGCCAAGCTCGGCGAGCAGGTGGGCGTCGACCCGGTCAAGTTTGGCATGGAGGTCTTCCTCACCCGTCCGACCGGCTCCTTCACTGCAGCCGAGATGGTCGGCAACGACATCAAGATGTTCGAGCCCGCTGGCAAGAAGCTGCTCATCGGCCAGTACGAGACCGTCGACAAGACCCGCGCACTCGGCATGATCGACGAGATCCGCGAGGCCATGCGCGCCTACGCCGCCGAGAAGGGTGCTGACGGCATTGTCCTGTGCGTCACCGACATCATGGAGGAGGGTTCGCAGGTCCTGCTCGAGGGCGAGACCGAGGCCGCTCAGAAGGGTCTGGGCATTGCCGACGAGCACGACGGCGTCTGGATGCCGGGCGTCCTCTCCCGTAAGAAGCAGGTCGCTGCCCCCATCATGGCCGCCTGCTAGGTTTAGTTGACCAAACGCCACGACCGGATCGCGGAAGCCCCGCGCTCCGGTCGTTTTTTGTGCACGGCGCCGCGTCGTCTCTTGGACAGGCGTGCCCGTGCCGTTGAGCAAATAATGTTCAACCTGTGGTTCCGCTTTTCGGCCGCGCCTGCGTGCTTGTCGTGCAGGGTAGGCTAGATGCAAGCGTAATACGTTAGAGCGCGGCGCCGCCACTTGGGCGGGCCGTGCTTTTTTAAGACGGGAGCTTTCCCGTGAAAGGAGCCGCCCATGGCAGCAACTGAGCAGCTGTTCAACGTTCGTGAGCGCAAGCGCTTTGAACGTCACGACATCTGGGAGCGCATCGCCGAGAACGGCACGATTTCCGCCGCCGTCATGGTCTTCGCCGCCATCGCCGCCGTCATCTGCGCCAATACCGATGCCTACGAGGTCATCCATCACTTTTTGGAGACTCCGCTGTATGTGGGTCTGGGCAACCTTACGGCCGGTCTCACCGTTGAGCTTTTCGTCAACGACTTCCTCATGGCGATTTTCTTTTTGTTGGTGGGCATTGAGCTTAAGTACGAGATGACGGTCGGCGAGCTCAAGAACCCGCGCCAGGCTATGCTTCCCATGCTGGCGGCCGTGGGCGGCGTCGTCGTTCCCGCCTGCATCTACCTGATCTTTAACCATGCCGGCGCCCGCAACGGTTGGGCAATCCCCATGGCAACCGATATTGCCTTTGCGCTGGGCGTGCTGTCGCTTTTGGGCAATCGCGTGCCCAACGGCGTGCGCGTGTTCTTCTCGACGCTCGCCATCGCCGACGACCTCATCTCCATCGCCGCCATCGCCATCTTCTACGGTCAGAGCCCCAATCCGTTTTGGTTGGGCGCCGCCGCGCTTGTGACCTGTGCGCTCGTGTGGCTCAACAAGACGCAGCATTATCGCCTTGCCCCGTATTCGGTACTGGGCCTGCTGTTGTGGTTCTGCATGTTCAAGAGCGGCGTGCACGCTACGCTTGCTGGCGTCATCCTGGCCTTCACCATCCCGGCCAAGTGCGGTGTTAAGCTTGATAGTCTCACCGATTGGCTGGGCGAGTGCTTGCCGCTGCTCGATGACCGCTACGACGACGAGGCGCACATTCTGGGCCAGCATGACTTTACCGTCTCGACCACCAAGGTCGAGCGCGTCATGCACCGCGTGACCCCGCCGCTCATCCGCATGGAGCGTCTGATCTCCACGCCGGTCAACTTTGTGATCCTGCCGATCTTTGCGTTCGTAAACGCGCAGGTTCGCCTGGTGGGTGTGGACATGAGCACGCTGCTCACCGACCCGGTGACGCTCGGCGTGTACTTTGGCATGCTGCTGGGCAAGCCGATCGGTATCTTTGGCATGACGTTTGCCCTGGTTAAACTCAAGATTTCCGAGTTGCCGCACAATGTCAACTGGCACATGATCGCCGGTGTGGGCATTCTGGGCGGTATCGGCTTTACCATGTCGATCCTCATCAGCGGCCTCGCCTTCCCGACGGCCCAGTTTGAGGTCTTGGCCGCAAAGGCCGCCATTCTTGCCGGTTCGGTCACCGCAGCCGTGCTCGGCATGATCTACATGAGCGTGGTCTGCAAACACCCCGCGCCCAAAGACGAGTAAGAGCGCGAAAACCGGCTCCAGAACCGATTCGGGCGCGTCCAAAATGCGGATTCTGGCGGTGCTTGCCGCCTGCCAGACACGCCAGTGGTCAAAAAACGCCGTTTGTGAGTACTGTCACAAACGGCGTATCATTTTAGGTGCGGAAAATAATGAACAAAGTTATAAGAACTGTACGTTAATGAGTGACCATCGACTTCCAATTTGGCGCTAGCTGACGGTGATTAGGGAGTTTCAAGTCGAGTTTTGCCGATTTCGACCAAGAAACGCTGCTACTAAAAAGGTGACAGTACTCATATTTGCCCTTTTTTGGCCACAAGCCCTAAAACAAGCCTCGCCAGGGTCGGGAAACGGGCCAAATGCCGGCCTCGAGGCTTATTCCACGGTGCCGTAGACGGCGCCCCAGCCGTGGGCGGCCAAGGCGGAGTTGAGCTGGTCGCAAAGTGACTGGCGGTCGTAGTAGCCGGGCGGCAAAAGGTTCACGATTTCCATGAGGTCGGGCGCCAGGTCCAAGATTTCGGCCTGTACGATCAGATCCAGGCGGTCGATGGCGTGGCGGTCGTAAAACAGTCCGTCGACCAGGCGCTGCAAGTCGCCGAATTCCTCGGCCTGAAACGATCCGTACTCCATAGTGCCTCCTTGGGCGCCCCACGCCGGCATGCGCGGCGATTCGTAATTGATTGCGATGAACTTAATCTATCACGGCTTCATAACGTTGCGACGATGGCGGTCTATACTTAGACGAACTGCAACGTACCGCTTCGCGAAAGGTCGCACCCCATGCAGACGATCTACCAGAAGATGGAAACCACCGAACTCGATGCCGCCATCGAGGCGCTCAAAGCCGAGGTCGCCGAGGTCAAGGCCAAGGGCCTGGCGCTCGACATGGCCCGCGGCAAGCCGTCGCCCTCCCAGGTGGACATCTCTCGACCCATGCTCGATATCCTCAATGCCGATGCCGATCTGCATGACGGCAACGTCGACTGCTCCAACTACGGCTGCTTTGAGGGCATTCCCTCGGCACGCAAGCTAGCGGGGGAGTTCCTGGGTTGCCCCGCCGAGCAGACGCTCGTGCTGGGTTCGTCGAGCCTGCTGATCGAGCACGATATCGCCGGTATGTTCTGGCGTTGCGGCTCGTGCGGCAACGAGCCCTGGGAGGCTTACGAGGCAGCGCACGACGGCAAGAAGGTCAAGTTCCTGTGCCCTGTTCCCGGCTACGATCGCCACTTTGGCATCACCGCCGATCTGGGCATCGAGAACGTCCCCGTCGCGATGACCGACAACGGCCCCGACATGGACGAGATCGAGCGCCTGGTTGCCGCCGACGATTCCATCAAGGGTATCTGGTGCGTGCCCAAGTATTCCAACCCCACGGGCATCACCTTTAGCGAGGACACTGTGCGCCGCTTGGTCGAGATGCCCACGGCCGCGCCCGATTTCCGCATCTTCTGGGACAACGCTTACTGCGTGCACGACCTGTACGACGAGACCGACGAGCTCGCAAATATCTTTGACCTCGCTCGCGCGGCGGGCACCGAGGATCGCGTGGTGGCCTTTGCCTCGACGTCCAAGATCACCTTCCCGGGCGCCGGCATCGGCTTTATCGGTGCGAGCCCCGCGGTCATCGCCGAGTTCTCCAAGCGCCTGAAGGCCGGTCTTATTAGCGCCGATAAGCTCAACCAGCTGCGTCACGTGCGTTTCCTTCCCACCATCGAGGCGGTCAAGGAGCACATGAAAAAGCATGCCGAGTTCCTGCGCCCGCGCTTTGAGGCCGTTGAGCGCAAGCTCACCGAGGGTCTGGGCGAGACGGGCTGCGCTACCTGGACGCATCCTCGCGGCGGCTACTTTGTGAGTTTCGATGGCCCCGAGGGCTCGGCCCAGAAGGTTGCGGCGCTCTGCGCCGAGCTGGGTGTTAAGCTCACGCCGGCCGGTGCAACCTGGCCCTATGGCAAGGACCCGCGCGACACCAACATCCGCATCGCGCCGAGCTATCCCACGGTCGAGGATCTGGAGGCCGCGCTCGACGTACTGGTGCTGGCTGTCAAGCTCGTCGCTGCCGAGCTTGCGCGTACCGAGCGCGCCTAACGCGTAGGGCCCCGCAAGTCCGCGCCTAGTACTATCCGCACTTTCGATACGTAAAGGAGCGTATACATGGATTTGGGTATTTCCACCAACCCCACGCCAGAGCTCTACACCATTAAGGTAACCGGCGAGATCGATATCTCTAACGCCGATAGCCTGCGTAATGCCATCGACCTGGCGCTCGAGCAGCCCACTGAGGCCGTTGAGCTCGATTTTGCCCAGGTGAGCTATATCGACTCGACGGGTATTGGCGTGCTCGTGGGCGCCGCGCACCACGCGGTCGACCACGGCAAGCGCTTTAGCTGCACCAATGTGCAGCCCCCGGTGATGCGCGTGGTCCAGCTGCTGGGCGTCGACCAGGAGATTTCGATCACGGCGGCATAATCCCTGCCCCAAAAGGGGCGTGCCGTTTGGCATATGTTTGTGATGCGCTCGGACGTTTTGGCGTCCGGGCGCTATACTTGACCGAATGAATAGACGAGTTCCGGCCGAATGGCGCGGTGCGGGCTCGAATCACATCGAGCCTTGGAGGTATGTGTGTTTGGTATTGGAGAGGGTGAGCTCGCGATCATCGTGGTCTTCGGCTTTTTGCTGTTTGGCCCGGATAAGCTCCCACAGATGGGCCGCACGATCGGCCGTGCCATCCGTCAGTTCCGCGAGACGCAGGAAAAGATGACGGCCGTTGTTCAGTCCGAGATTATCGATCCGGTGAGTGAGGCCGCGTCGGCGCCGGTCAAGCCCAAGAAGGCTGCTGCGACCGACGACGATTCCGATGCGGACGAGGATGCCACCGAGACGGCAGCGCCCGCC
>USBX01000027.1 GCA_900552995.1 uncultured Collinsella sp. | reverse complement strand
CGAGATTAGCGAGTGTCTCGTGGGCTCGGAGATGTGTATAAGAGACAGTTGCAGACCTGGAGCCCGACGCTTGGGATGCCGACGATGAGCAGGTCTTTCGTATCGTAGCGTCGCAGGATCAGACCGTGCACACGACGCTCATCTCCCCCGATATCGCCACCTGTGACGACTGCCTGCGCGAACTGTTCGACCCCGCCGACCGTCGCTATCACTACCCCTTTATCAACTGCACTAACTGCGGGCCACGCTTTACCATCATCCGATCGTTGCCTTATGACCGAGCGGCCACGTCGATGGATTGCTTCCCCATGTGCCCCGAGTGCGCCGCAGAGTATGGCGACCCGCTTGACCGGCGCTTTCATGCGCAGCCCGATGCCTGCTTTGACTGCGGGCCACATATTACCTGGCGCGAGCCGGCGGGCGACATGGAGCTCGAGGGCTCGGGGGCGACGTCAGCCGTCGGCAGCACGCGCGAGACCAGCGATGCCATTATTGACCGCTGTGTCGAGCTGCTGGCCAGCGGCGGTATTGTCGCTATCAAGGGCCTGGGCGGATTCCATCTGGCCTGTAACGCCGCCAATGAGCAGGCGGTGGTCGAGCTGCGCCGTCGCAAGCGCCGCAGCAACAAGCCGCTTGCCGTTATGGTGCGCAGCCTTGCCGATATTGAACGCCTGTGCCATGTCGATGATGTCGAGCGCGGCTTGCTGGCCGGTAGCATCCGCCCCATCGTGCTGTTGCGCCGGCGTGCTGTTGGCGAGGGAGATTCCCCCGACGCCCTTACACTCGCGCCATCCGTCGCGCACGATCTACCCGAGCTCGGCGTCATGCTCCCCTATACACCGCTTCAGCATCTGCTGCTTGCAGCTGCCGCGTCGCATGACATGTACGCGCTGGTCATGACCAGCGGAAACCTGAGCGAGGAACCTATCGAAACTGATGACGGCCTTGCCTGGGAACACCTCGTTGCCGCCGGCATTGCCGACGCGCTGCTCGGCAACGACCGTGCGATCCTCTCGCGCTACGACGACTCCGTGGTGCGCCTGGTCGACGGCGCCGTTATGCCCGTGCGCCGCGCTCGCGGATATGCACCTCGGCCGTTGCCGCTGCCGGCACTCGACGGCACTGCACCCTGCGTGCTCGTCTGCGGCCCACAGCAAAAGGCCACGATTGCGCTCACGCGCGAAGGGACGAACGGCGAGGCAACCTGTTTTGTGTCGCAGCATATCGGCGATGTTGAAAACGGCGCGACCTTCGATGCCTGGAACGCCGCGCGCACGCGTCTAGAAAACCTCTTTGACCTGACGCCTGCCGCCTTGGCATGCGACATGCATCCCAGCTATCTGTCGAGCCAGTGGGCGCGCGAACAGGCACGGGAGCACAATCTGCCGCTTATCGAAGTCCAACATCATCATGCGCACATCGCGAGCGTAATGGCCGAGGCCATCGCCGCGGGGCAGCTTGCAACCGACGCGCGCGTCCTCGGCATCGCCTTTGACGGCACCGGCGCCGGCACCGATGGGACCATTTGGGGCGGTGAGTTTCTTATCGCCGGCCTTGGCGGCTTTGAGCGCGCCGCGCATTTGCGCACCTGGGCGCTCCCCGGCGGGGCGGCCTCCGTGCGCGACGCCCGCCGCAACGCCTTTGCCCTGCTCAGTGAGCTCGGCCTGCTCGAGCACCCGGGTGCCGCTCGGCTTTTGGACAGCCTCGACGAGCAAACGCGCAGCGTGACAGCCACCATGATCGAGCGCGGCATCAACAGCCCGCGCACCAGCAGCATGGGGCGTCTCTTTGATGCCGCAGCAGCGATTCTGGGCATCTGCGACAAGGCAACCTACGAGGGCGAACCCGCCATAGAACTCGAAGCCGCCGCCTGGCGCGCGCTTGACGGTAAGCCCGTTCGTCTCGACGGCAATCATACAAGCGTATTCACGTCTGCCGACGGCTCCCCCATCTTGGACCCCCGACCGCTCATCGAAGCTCTTCTGAATGGAATCGAGGCAGGCGCGCCGGCCGACCGGCTCGCCCTCGGGTTTCACATCGCCATTACGCACGCTACGACCCACATCGCACGCGAGATCTGTGATCACGAAGGCCTCGATACCGTCGCGCTCTCGGGCGGTGTGTTCATGAACCGGCTTTTGCTTCAGCTCCTTACCCACGAACTCAAAGACGCCGGTCTTGCCGTCTTGATCCCCCACGCCGTGCCCGTTAACGACGGCTGCATCGCCTACGGTCAGGCCGCCATCGCTCGCGCTCGCCTCGCGTAGACAGCATTGCGATAGGCTGTTTTGCCAGCCTGCGCGCCGCCGTCTCACAGGTGTAACGCGTTTGCTCGTGACTCCCGCGAGCGCTACCATCATCTGATGGGTAATTAGGCGCCTATCCAGCGCAAAACGTATAAAAGGGGAACATTATGTGCCTTGCCGTTCCCGGTAAAGTGGTCAAACGCGACGACGACCTTAAGGCGACCGTCGACATGATGGGCATCGAGCGCCCCGTTTCGCTGCGCCTCGTGCCGACGGCACAGGTAGGCGACTATATTCTCGTGCACGCCGGCTTTGGCATTCAGATTGTCGACGAGCAGGAAGCCCAAGAGACACTCGAGCTCGTCAATACCATGACCGAGCTGGCCGAAGAGGACCAGCTCGCCACCAACCCGGCCGAGGCATACTAGTGGCGCCCGAGCAGCCGGCTCGCTCCGGTATCGACTTCTCGGCATTTCGCGATCCCAAGCTGGCTCGCGAGCTCATCGAGCGCATTCATGAGCTTGTCGGCGACCGCACCATCAACCTTATGGAAGTCTGCGGCACGCATACCGTGAGCATCGGGCGCTATGGTTTTCGCTCCATTATGCCTGCCGGGCTCAAACTGCTGAGCGGTCCGGGTTGCCCCGTCTGCGTTACCGCCAACCGCGATATCGACCATGCAATCGCGCTCGCCAAGATGGACGGCGCCATCATCACCACCTTTGGCGACATGATGCGCGTGCCCGGATCGTCCACCTCGCTTGCCGCGCAAAAGGCCGCGGGGCGCGACATTCGCATTGTGTACTCCCCGCTCGATGCACTCGACATTGCCGAGCAAAACCCCGATCGTCCGGTCATTTTTATGGGCGTGGGCTTTGAGACCACGACGCCCACCATCGCCGCCGCCATTTTGGAGGCCGATGCACGCGGACTCCAGAACTTTTCGGTCTATTGCGCTCACAAGACCACGCCGCCGGCGTTGCGCGCCATCGCCAACGACCCCGAGACCACCATCGACGGCTTTATCCTGCCGGGCCACGTCGCCACCATCACGGGCTTGGCCCCCTTTGGCTTTTTGGTCGACGAGTTTAAGACTCCAGGCGTGGTAACGGGATTTGAGCCGGTCGACATCTTGCAGGGCATCTGCATGCTGGTCCAGATGATTGTCGAGCACAGGCCCGCAATCGACAACGCCTACCGCCGTGGCGTCAATGCAGACGGCAATCCCGTAGCGCGCCAGCTGGTCGAGCAGGTGTTTGAGCCATGCGACACCACGTGGCGCGGGCTGGGGCCGATTGCGGCTTCGGGTCTTTCCATCCGACCCGAATTCGCGCGCTTTGATGCCGGCGCCCGCTTTGACGTGCCCGTTGAGGCGACGGTCGAGCCGCGTGGGTGCCGCTGCGGCGACGTGCTGCGCGGGGCCATTACGCCGAGCGACTGCCCTCTGTTCGGCCGCGCTTGTACACCCGAGCATCCCATCGGCCCCTGCATGGTGAGTTCCGAGGGCAGCTGTGCAGCATATTTCCGCTACCGAGGCTAATGGGTTCCGCCGCTCTAACGAACGGCGAGCCGGTCGACGCTGCACCTCACCCATATAATTCCGTCCTCGATTGGAGTTTTCGATATGTCCCGTACTGCCACCGATAGCACTGTCCTGTTGGGCCACGGCTCTGGCGGTCAGATGATGAAACGCATCATCGATGAGGTCTTTTTGGATGCCTTTGGGTCGCCCGAGCTGCTCGAGGGCAACGATGCCGGCGTCGCCGCGCTGCCCACGAGCGGGCGCATCGCCATGTCGACCGACAGCTTTGTAGTCTCGCCGCAGTTCTTCCCCGGGGGCAACATCGGCCGCCTCGCTGTATGCGGAACCGTCAACGACGTCGCGACCTCGGGCGCCAACGTACGCTACCTATCGTGCGGCTTTATCCTCGAAGAGGGCTATCCCATGGATAAGCTCCGCCAGATTGTGCAAACGATGGCCGAGACGGCGCACGAGGCGGGCGTGGCGATCATCACCGGCGACACCAAAGTGGTCGAGCGCGGCGGGGCCGACGGCGTCTACATCAATACCGCCGGCGTGGGCGAAGTGCCCGTGGGCGTAGCGCTCAGCGGCGCCAACTGCCAGCCCGGCGATGTCATTCTGGTATCGGGTACGCTGGGCGACCACGGTATCGCCATCATGAGCCAACGCGAGGGCTTGGCGTTTTCGAGCACCATCGAAAGCGATGCCGCGCCGCTCAACCACCTGATTGCCGATGTGCTTGCCGCAGCACCCGAAACACGCTGCTTCCGCGACCCCACGCGCGGCGGCCTGGCGTCCACGCTCAATGAGTTTGCCCAGGCCAGCGGCGTTGCCATGGAGGTCGACGAGGATGCCGTGCCTGTGCGCCCCGACGTGCAGGCAGCCTGCGAGATGCTCGGCTATGACGTGCTGCAGGTAGCAAACGAGGGCAAGATGGTTGCCGTGGTGCCGGCCGAGCAGGCCGATGCCGCGCTGGCAGCCATGCGCGCCGCGCGCTACGGCGAGAATGCCGCTATTATCGGTCGCGTGCTGCCGCTTGCCGAGGACGCCCGCCCCGCCGTGCGCGTGCGCACCGGCTGGGGCTCGACCCGCATCCTCGACATGCTCGTAGGAGAGCAGCTGCCGAGGATTTGCTAACGACAAAGGCTCAGGGCTATTAAAGATATTCAGATTCCAAACATGCCCGGCACGCATGCCAAGTATCATGGGGTGCGTTTTACAACTCAAGCGGCAGGAGCACCCATGGCAGCAGCTTTTTCCCATGTGATCTTTGATCTGGATGGCACCATCCTCAACACGCTCGAGGACCTGGCGGCCGCCGGCAACCATACCTGCGAGACGCACGGCTGGCCCACGTTTGCCGTAGACGAGTACCGCTACAAGGTGGGAAACGGCATGCTCAAGCTGGTCGAGCGCTTTATGCCTGCCGAGTATGCGGGCGATGGTCGCATGTTTGAGCAGACGCTTGCCGAGTTTAGGGCCTATTACGGCGAGCACAAGGAGGACCACACCGCACCGTACGCCGGCACGATCGAGATGCTCGACCGCCTGCGCACCGCGGGCGTGCAGCTTGCCGTGCTCACCAACAAGGACCATGTTTCGGCCGCTCCGCTTATCGAAAAATACTTTGGTTCCGAGCGCTTTGCGCTGGTGCAGGGCCGCGTCGATGCGTTTCCTCCCAAGCCCGAGGCGCCTGTTACGCTGCATGTGATGGAAGAGCTAGGCGCCGACCCGGCAACCACGCTCTATGTGGGCGATTCCAATGTCGATGTTCTGACCGGTCACAACGCCGGCCTCAAGAGCGCCGGCGTCAGCTGGGGCTTCCGCGGCCGCGCAGAGTTGGAGGCCGCCGGCGCCGACTACGTGGTGGACACCCAGGACGAACTCGCGGCGCTGATCCTGGGCGAGTAACCGCTCATCCCTCCCACGGACAGCCAATGCGGAACGGGACTCTTTTAGCTGCCCCTGCACCAAAGGAGTGTCCCCAACTGCCGGCAGAAAAGGAACGTCCCCAAGTGCCGCCCCAATGACCACCATGGCAACGCCGCAGGTAGAGGATGGACAGCGAGCGGGCACCAGAGCGAACAAATTGGCATGAAAAGAGGACGGCATAGACCTTCTGGTCATGCCGTCCTCTTTGAATGACAAGTTGTCGCTCTGGTGCCCGCGCAGCGTCGAGCAGTTGCGGCGTTTGGTAAAACGCCGCAACAAACTAGCTCAGCATTGCATCCATCATCTCGGAGTTGACGGAGTCATCGGCAGACCACTCGCCGTCGTCGTTGCAGGTGTACTTGAAGATAACCGTGGTCTTCCTGGGCTCGGTGGCCTTGGTCACATCGACCATAACCTGACCGGCCATCTTGTACAGCTCGTCATCGGAAGGAACCGTATCAAGCGCGGCGACCTTCTCCTGATACTGGGTGGAGAAGTCCTCGACGATCTTGTTCATGGACTTGCAGGTGATGGAGACCTCGGCGGTCGCGACACCCTTGTCCTCGTCGACCGTCACGTCGCCGATCTTGTAATCAAAGCCCTCGAGATAGGTCTTGGCATACTCCTTGGGATCGATACCCAGCTGCTCGAACTCGTCGCCCGAAGCCTCCTCCAGACCAGAAAGGAACTCGTCGCCACCGTTCTTGACCTCGTCAAACTGAGTCGTAAGATCCTCGGTGATGAGTTCCTCGACCGAAGGGCCTCCACAACCGGAAAGCACGACCACGCATGCAACCAAGACGGCCATGAGGGGCGCAAGCAGCAGCTTCTTTTTCATGTTGTTCCTCCCAATGAGCGGCACCGCGCTTCCCGGACGCGGCACACGTTGTAATAAGTAAGCCCATACTATCAACTTATGAACACCCTCGGCAACGCGAAGGCGCGGTCGGTTCGTTTTAGCGTCCGAACGGTTTGCGAGCCCGCCCAACGTGCAATAAAACGCTTCCCCGCGGTGCAATAAAAAAGGTGGCCGGACAACCCGACCACCCTTGCACATCCTAATGTTGCCGCAGTTTACTTGCGGACGACCTTAACGATGACGTCACCGGCGGCGACAGCGGAGTCGGCCTCGACGGCGAGTTCGACATCGGCAAACTCGGCGGTGTTGGACACGGCCACGACGACGCAGTCCTTGTAACCGGCAGCAGCGATCTTGGCGCGGTCGATCTTGAGCATGGGCTGGCCGGCCTTAACGACGTCGTCGGCCTTGACGAAGCCCTCGAAGCCATCGCCGTTCATGTTGACGGTATCGACGCCAACGTGCACCAGAACCTCGATGCCGCTATCGGACTGCAGGCCCACGGCGTGACCCATGGTGACGGTCACCTTGCCGTCGCAGGGAGCGTAGACCAGATCGTCCTCGGGCCACACGGCACAGCCCTTGCCCAGGACCTCGCCACCAAAGACGGGGTCGGGCACGTCGGCCATCTTGATGACCTTGCCCTTGACGGGCGAGCACAGCACGTCGGCGCCGGCAGAAGCAGAGATGGAGGCCGGAGCAGCGGCAGCCGCGGGCTCAGCCTTCTTCTTGAACATGTCAAACAGACCCATACGATTTCTCCTCTTGATTAAGCGCAACGTTTTGCGCATGCCTATGGTGATTATAGTGCCAAATGGCCAAAATACTAAGGTGAGGGTTCGAATCGCAAGCCCTTCCAAGCCCTTCCCAAAACCTTTTCCCCAGTGGCGCTCATATTGTCGATTAATCCAGACCCTCGGCACCGTTGGACTTGATGATCTTCTGGTAGGCGTAGAAGCTGTCCTTGCGGCGGCGCTCGTAGGTACCGGTGCCGTCGTCGTACTTATCGACGTGAATGAAGCCGTAGCGCTTGCGCATCTCGCCGGTGCCGGCAGAAACCAGGTCGATGGGGCCCCACCAGGTATAGGCGATCAGGTCGACGCCGTCGGCAATGGCCTCGCCCATGGCCTTGATGTGGCTGCGCAAGTAGGCGATACGATACGGATCGTGGATGGAGCCGTCCTCCTCGACCTCATCGTAGGCGCCCATGCCGTTCTCGACCACCATCAGCGGAATCTCGTAGCGGGCGTAAATCTCGTTGAGGGCGATGCGCAGGCCCAGCGGATCGATCTGCCAGCCCCAGTCGGTGGACTCCAGATAGGGGTTCTTGCCGCCAAAGGTCATGTTGCCCTCGGTCATCTCGTGGTCCTTGTGGGTGCCCACGGTTCCGGACATGTAGTAGCTAAAGGTGTAGAAATCGACCTTGCCGTCGGCGATATCCTGCAGATCGCCGTCCTCCATCACGAGCTCGACGTCGTTCTCGGCCCAGAAACGCTTGGCATAGAACGGATACTTGCCGCGCACCTGCACGTCGGAGCAGTACCAGTTCATGGTATTCATCTCCTGCTGCGTGGCGAACACGTCGGCCGGATCGCACGTGGCGGCATAGGAGAGGACGAAGCAGTCCATGTTGCCCATCTTAAACTGCGGATAGTGCTCGTGGGCATAGCGCACGACGCGGCCGCTGGCGACAAACTGGTGATGCAGGGCCTGCATACGGGCCTGCGGCGTGGCGTGGACCGCCGAAGCCGGGCCCTCAAAGCCCTGGATCATGCTGGTCCCAAAGAGGTTACCAATGTCCTGGGTGCCGCAGTTGATCTCGTTGAAGGTGAGCCAGAACTTGACCTTGTCCTGATAGCGGTCGAAGACGGTCTGGCAGTACTTCTCAAAGAAGCCGATGAGCTCGCGGCTCGCCCAGCCATTGTATTTCTCGACCAGGTGATAGGGCATCTCGTAGTGCGACAGGGTCACGAGCGGCTCAATATTGTGAGCGCGCAGGCAGTCGAAGACGCGATCGTAGAAGGCGAGGCCGGCCTCGTTGGGCTCGGCGTCGTCGCCGTTGGGGAAGATGCGGCTCCAAGAGATGGACATGCGGAACATGTTGAAGCCCATCTCGGCGAACAGCGCGATGTCCTCCTCGTAGTGATGGTAGAAGTCGATACCGTCATGATTGGGGTAGAAGCGGTCGGGGTCGATGTCGATCGTAATCTGACGCGGCTCCTTGTAGCTGCCGCCCAAAAAATGGTCATCGACGGAAGGACCGCGGCCGTCCACGTTCCAAGCGCCCTCAAACTGATTGGCGGCGGTAGCGCCACCCCAATAGAAACCCTCGGGGAATCCCATAAGTGCCTCCTCGCTCATGCGTGTTGCTGATGAAACGAGTATGCCGCCGAGTCGCTCCAGGCCAGGGCGAAGGCGCCGATTTGGACACTTCTTTTCGCAGACGCGCGCTGCAACAGCGCT
The DNA here is from genome assembly GCA_900552995.1 of uncultured Collinsella sp. Taxonomy (GTDB): domain Bacteria; phylum Actinomycetota; class Coriobacteriia; order Coriobacteriales; family Coriobacteriaceae; genus Collinsella. The sequence goes on along the minus strand of USBX01000027.1, from coordinate 256 downwards.
GCAGCTGAAACTTTTTGACACCGAAGGAGCGAAGACGATCCGCCCCGCGCTTACCGGCGGTATGCCGCGGGGGTGCAGCCATACTTGTCGTGAAACTTACGGTAGAAGAAGCTCATGTTTTCATAGCCCACCGCATGCGCAGCCGCCCCGGCCGTGGCGCCACCGCGCAGAAGCTCGGCCGCACGCACCAGGCGTCGCTCCTGCACAAGCTGTCTCTTATACACATCTCCGAGCCCACGAGACACTCGCTAATCTC
>USBX01000026.1 GCA_900552995.1 uncultured Collinsella sp. | reverse complement strand
TCTACACGAGCCTTATCGTCGGCAGCGTCAGATGTGTATAAGAGACAGCCGTAGGAGGAATAGCCGGCGGCAGCAGTGGTCACCAGTTTGCGCTGGGGCAGCTTGCCGGGCAACGTCTCACTGACCGGCTTGAGCGGGTCGCCTGCGCCGGTCACGCGCATGGCCTGATAGACGTAGCTGCGGCCGGACAGCGGGTCACGGATGGCACCGCCGATGCAGGTAGCTGCACCGCCGAAAGGCTCGATCTCGGTGGGGTGGTTGTGGGTCTCGTTCTTGAACAGGAACAGCCAGTCCTCGTCCTTGCCGTTCACATCGCACTTGATCTTGACGGTGCAGGCGTTGATCTCCTCGGACTCATCGACATCGGTCATGACGCCGGTCTTCTTGAGGTACTTGGCGCCGATGGTGCCCATGTCCATGAGGCAGACGGGCTTGGCGTCGCGACCGAGCTCATGGCGCATCTCCATGTAGCGGTCGAAGGCCTGCTGCACCACGGCGTCGTCGATCGTCACGTCGTCCAGGACGGTGCCGAAAGTGGTGTGGCGGCAGTGGTCGGACCAATAGGTGTCGATTACGCGGATCTCGGTGATGGTGGGGTCGCGGTCCTCATCGCGGAAGTACTGCTGGCAGAAGGCGATGTCTGCCTCGTCCATGGCAAGGCCGCGATCGGCAATAAAGGCGGCAAGGCCGGCCTCGTCGAGCTTGCGGAAGCCGTCGAGCACCTCGACGGGCTGGGGCTCGGGAGTCTCCATGTACAGCGTCTCGGGCAGGTCGAGCGAGGCGATGCGCGCCTCGACGGGGTTCACCACATAGTGCTTGATGGCCTCGATGGCGGCTTCGTCCAGAGCGCCCGAGATGATATAGACCTTGGCGGAGCGCACGGCGGGGCGCTCGCCCTGGCTGATGAGCTGCACGCACTCGCTGGCGGAGTCGGCGCGCTGGTCAAACTGGCCAGGCAGGAATTCGACGGCAAAGACGGCGCCATCGCTTGCGGGGAGCTCGTCGTAGGTCACATCGACCTGGGGCTCGCTAAAGACGGTCGGCACGCAGGAGCGGAAAAGCTCCTCGTCGATGCCCTCGACGTCGTAGCGGTTGATGATCCTCAGGGCCTCGATGCCCTTGATGCCGAGAATTTCGGTCAGCTCGCCCTTGAGCTGCTGAGCCTCGACGTCGAACCCGGGTTTCTTCTCCACGTAGATACGAGAGACCATTGGTTCCTGCCTTCCTGATCGGTTGGGCGTACGGTACGGTATGCGGCAGCGGTCGGTTTGCGGGGTCTGCCCTGCGGTCGCCTTGAGCCACATGTTTGTAAACCTCACTATGATACGACAGCTCGCGGCGCGTTGAGGACGGCGAGGGTGCTACAGTGAAGCGCAAACAAGAGAAAGGCATCACATGGCATTCGTTTCGCTCGCCATCATCGCACTCGTGGCCTTTGCGAGTCCTTTTATCGCCTCGGCGATTCCCGGAAAACCCGTTCCCGAGACGGTCTTTTTGCTCGTGCTCGGCGCTGTGCTGGGACCCCATATGCTCGGCGTCATCCATGTAGATGCCGAGGTCTCGCTTGTGTCCGAGCTGGGTCTGGCCTTCTTGTTCCTGCTTGCCGGCTTTGAGATCGACCCCAAGAGCATCACGGGCGTCGAGGGGCGCTACGGCTTGGCGACGTGGGTCGTCACGTTTGGTATCGCCTGGCTTGCCGTGCGCTTTACCCCGTGGTTCTCGGTCAGTCATTTCGACGGTATCGCCGTGACGCTTGCCCTCACTTCGACGGCGCTCGGTACGCTCGTGCCCATCATGCGTGAGCGCTCGCTCACCGGCACGCGCGTGGGCGACTCGATTCTCGCGTATGGCACCTGGGGTGAGCTCGGCCCTGTGCTTGCCATGTCGGTGCTGCTGTCTGCCCGCACCGGCATCCAAACGCTTGTAATCCTTGGCTTGTTTGCGGTGGTCTGCGTGTTGCTGGCCGTGGTCCCGAGCCGCTCCAAGCGCGTCGGCAGCCGCTTCTTTGCGTTTGTCGAGGAACGCGCCGATACCACGTCGCAGACCTTCGTGCGCCTGACGGTGCTCATCCTGGTCACGCTCGTGGCGTTCTCGGCTGTCTTTGATCTCGACATCGTGTTGGGTTCTTTTGCCGCCGGCTTTGTCTTGCGCTACATCATCCCCGAGGGCAACCATACGCTCGAGACCAAGCTTGATGGCCTGGCCTACGGCTTTTTGATTCCGGTATTCTTTACCGTATCGGGCGCAAAGATCGATCTGACGGCCGTGGCGTCGCGCCCGGGTCTGCTCGTGGGCTTTATCGTGGCGTTGTTGATTATTCGTGCCGTGCCCATACTTATTTCTATGAGCATTTGTCCTGCGACGCGTGATGTGTCGGCGTATGGTCGCATTACCGTGGCCCTGTACTGCACCACGGCCCTGCCGATCATCGTTGCCGTGACAAGCGTTGCCGTCAACGCGGGCGCGCTGTCACAAGATATTGCGTCGGTCATGGTTGCCGCCGGCGCCATCACGGTGTTCTTGATGCCGCTGCTCGCGCAGCTCTTCTACCGCGTGGTCGACGCCGCGCCGGTCGCCGCCGTGGCAGAGGTTGCCGAGCATCCATCCGATGCGCTCGACATCCTGCGCGCCCACCACGACCTAGCGAGCTTGCTCGCGCGCGAGCATGAGCTGCTGACTTCGCATGGCCATGGTCGCGTATTCGAGGGCCTGCCTACGCTCGATACGATTGCCGAGCGTCTTTCCGCCGAGGCGGCGAGCGGCCACATCGATGCCCGCATCGTGGACGCTGCGCACCTGCTTGCCGATAAGACCTATGGAGACGAGGTCGACCCGTCCGAGCTGACTCCGCGCGAGCGTCGCCGCCTGGAGCGCGCCAAGCTCGCCGTGCGCGAATACCGCCGTCGCATGCTGGAGCTCTATGCAAGAGAAGAAGCCGAGGACGACGACGGCAAGTAGTCGATACTCTCTCGGGGAAGCCGCGTCCCGCTTTGAAGGCTCGGAACGGGATGTGGTTTCCGAAACGGGGGCCGTTGGGAAACTGTGTCCCGGAATGGGCGCTCAGAGTGGGATGCAGTTTCCGCGAGAGACCCGTTGCGGAAACGGTATCCCAGAATCGGCGTTCAAAACGGGGCGCTCTTTCCGAAACATGGCCCTGAGGGAAACTGCGCCCCGTTCTGAGCTGAAATACCGGGACGCAGCTTCCCCTGCAGGCAGAACAAGGCGCGCTGCCTGCGGTTGATGCAGACAGCGCGCCTTTTGCGTTGGGCCTCGTTGAGGTTCGAAGTCGTGGCTTGCGACCTTTAGGAGCGGGCGGCTCCGTCGACGGGGAGCACGGCGCCCGTGACATAGGAGGACATGTCGCTCGCTAGGAAAACGAAGGCGTTGGCGACGTCCTCGGGCTCGCCCATGCGACCCAGCGGAATGGTGGCGACGATGGGCTTAATAACCTCTTCGGGCAGGTTGGCGACCATATCGGTTTTGGTTACGCCAGGTGCGACGGCATTGACGCGAATACCCATGGGGGCGAGCTCGCGCGAGAGCGACTGGACCATGCCGTTAACGGCAAACTTGGACGTGGGGTAACCGACGCCAGAGGGCTGACCGTACTTGGCGACCATTGAGCTCGTGGTGGTGATGGTGCCGCCGTGGCCGGCCTCGGTCATAATCTTGGCGGCTGCCCGGTGGCCGTTAAAGACGGCGACGACGTTGAGGTCCATAACTTTGGCGAAATCCTCGGCCGTGTAGTCCAAGAGGGGTGAACGCTGGGAGATACCGGCATTGTTGACGACCGTGTCCAAGCCGCCCATGTCGGCTGCAGCCTGGGTAAAGGCCTCAGTCACGGCTTCGAGTGAGGTGAGGTCGCAGGAGCGGCCCCAGATCTTGGCGTCGGGATAGGCGGCTGTCAGCTTCTCAACGGCCGCATCGGCGGTCTCTTGACGCGAGCCAAAGACGGTGACGGCGGCACCCTCCTCGATAAAACGGCAGGCGATGGCATAGCCGATGCCGCGCGTGCCTCCGGTGATGATTGCTTTCTTGCCCTCGAGCAACATGGTGCCTCCATTCTTCGGGGGTGGACGTACGCAGCACAGGATAGCGGCGGACAAAAACAAACATGCCTGCTTATCGGTGAGCGGTATCCCTGCTTGACACCGAACGGTCAAGTTGTTCAAACGCTGGCCGCGTCAATGCGCTCCGAGCGCGCAAGCAAAAGGGGCTCCCGTCCAAGACCGGACGGGAGCCCCTCAAATATATGTCGTATGGCGAGAACCGAACTAGTTCGCCATAACGCCTTCGGTCCAGGCCTCGACGTCCTCGATACGCAGGACGTTGGCGACCTCGGCAACGCAGTCGACGCTGGCAAGCTCGGCGGCGGCAGCCTGGACGTCCTTCTCGAGCGCGCGGTGCGTCAGGAAGATGACCGAGCAAGTATCGCTGGCGCCCGACTTGCCGTCCTCGACCTGGTTGATGAGCGAGATCGAGATGTTGTGCTTGGCAAAGATGTCGACCGTCTCGGACAGGGCACCCACGCGGTCGGCGACCTTCAGGCGCACATAGTACTTAGTCTGGAGCTCGTCCATGGACTTAAAGGCGAGGTTGTGACCATAGGGCTCAATCTCGGGCAGCGGAGCCACGCCGCGGCTGATCTGCTCGGAGAGCGACAGGATATCGCCCACGACGGCGCTCGCGGTGGGGAAGGAGCCTGCGCCGGCACCGTAGAACATGGTTTCGCCCACGGCGTCTCCCACCACGTAGACGGCGTTCATGGCGCCGTTGACCTTGGCGAGCATATGGTCTGCCGGGATGAGCGTGGGATGCACGCGGACGTCGACGCCGGCGTCGGTGTTGCGTGCGATCCCCAGCAGCTTGATGGTGTAGCCGAGCTCGCGGGCCTGGGCAATGTCCTCGGCGCCGATGGTACGGATACCCTGCTGGTACACATCATCGGTGGTCACGCGGGTGCCAAAGCCGATGGAGGCGAGGATGGCCGTCTTGCTGGCGGCGTCGAAGCCGTCGACGTCGGCGGACGGGTCGGCCTCGGCGTAGCCCTTGGCCTGGGCGTCGGCGAGCACGTCGGCGTAATCGGCGCCCTCGGCGTCCATGCGCGACAGGATGTAGTTGGTGGTGCCGTTGAGAATGCCGGCGATGGTCAGGATCTTGTTGCCCACCAGGTCGTGCTCGAGCGTGCTCACGATGGGGATGCCACCGCCGCAGCTGGCCTCGCACTTAATCTGCACGCCGCACGCGCGCGCCTTCTCGGCGAGCGTCTCGACATGACGGCCCAGCAGGGCCTTGTTGGCAGAGACGACGTGCTTGCCGTTCTCGAAGGCGGTGGTGAAGATCTCGGTCGCGGGGTGCTCGCCGCCGATGAGCTCGACGACGATATCGACGGCGGGGTCGGTGACGACGTCATGCCAGTCGCTCGTAAAGGCCTCGCGCTCAATGCCTGCCGCCTCGGCCTGCTCCCAGGCAAGCGCGCAGGCGCGGGTCAGCTTAAGGTCGATGCCGTAGGCTGCCAGGTACTCATCGTGGTGGCTCTTGATCAGACGGGCCACGCCGCCGCCGACGGTTCCCAGACCGATGAGGCCGACGTTCACGGTGCGCAGGGGTTCGCTCATAGATAGCTCCTTCGTGCATCTTATGGATGGATTAACCGCTTAAAGGTTGAGTGCATTCTAGCGTGAACCGAGGGCGCGTGCTCGCCAGGCAACAGGAGTCGCACAAAACGGCACCCCCGAAACGCTGCGGAAACATTGGAAACATGCTCGCTACAAACGAACTTCCGTAACAAACTGTCAACGTTTGTGTCATAAGGTTTGCCCTGTGCGACTGGGGCATACAGGCGCTCGTCGGCGTGGAATGACGAGGGCCAGGTCGAAAAGCCCGCTACGGCTTATGTGATCCAGGACGGCAAGTACATCGCCGCCTAAGTGCATATAACGAGACCGGTGGGGCCGTTTTATGCAAGGCAAGGACGCCTGTAACAGAACGGAAACATTACTTTCACACAATAAAGTGGCATTACTGCATAAAGTAATAGAAATACGCAGAAATATGGATAAATGAACAAATCCAAAGAAAAGTCGAAATAACCGCCACTTTTCCTAACTAAAGCGTCTACTATTTTGCGAACGCCGAACACGGCGAAGGATGGCCTGTCGGGCAACCGAAACCCGACGAGATTTGAGAGGAGAGCCGCATGTCGAGCCTCACCGGTAAGTCATTGAACCCTGTTATGAATCGCAGGAGCGTTATCGTGAGCGCAGCAGGTCTGGGGGCGATGTCCATTCTAGCTGGCTGCTCCTCCAACGGCGGCGACAGCGGTTCCGCTTCGAGCGACGCTTCGTTTAAGATCGGCACCATCGGCCCGCTGACCGGCGCCAACGCATCCTACGGCAAGTCCGTTACCCAGGGTGTCGAGCTCGGCTGCAAGGATTTCTCGACCAAGGAGCTGCCGCTTGCCAGCAAGGCCGAGGATGACCAGGCCGATGGCGAGAAGGCCGTCAACGCCTTCAACACCCTGCTCGACTGGGGCATGCAGGCCCTCGTCGGTCCGACCACCACGGGTGCGTCGGTTGCCGTTGCCGCCGAGTGCGGTAACGACCCCAAGACGTTCATGATCACCCCGTCCGCGTCCTCCGAGGACGTCACCGACGGCAAGGATTGCGTCTTCCAGGTTTGCTTCACCGACCCCAACCAGGGCGTCAACGCTGCCAAGTTCCTGGCGCAGAAGTATGCGGACGAGAAGTTCGTGCTGTTCTATAACTCCGGCGACGCCTATTCTTCGGGCATCGCAGATTCCTTTAAGGCCCAGGCCGCTGAGTCCAAGCTCGAGATTGTTGACGAGGAGACCTTTAAGGACGACTCTGCCACGAGCTTTACCAACCAGCTGACCAAGGCCAAGCAGGCCGGCGCTACCATGATCTTTGCGCCAATCTACTACACGCCGGCGTCCGTCCTGCTCAAGAACGCCAAGGACATGGGCTACGACGTCAAGATGATGGGCTGCGACGGCATGGACGGCATCCTGGGCGTTGAGGGCTTCGATACCTCTCTTGCCGAGGGTCTGCTGCTCATGACCCCGTTCTCCGCCGACGACGAGAAGAACGCCGACTTCGTCAACGCTTACAAGGATAAGTACGGCGATACCCCCGACCAGTTTGCCGCCGACGCCTACGATGGCGTGCACGCGGTGGCCGAGGCCCTCAAGGAGGCCGGTCTTGGTGTCGACGCCGACCCGACCGAGGCCGCCGAGAAGCTGTCCAAGGCTATGCTCAAGATTACCGTTGACGGTCTGACCGGCAAGCTCACCTGGAACGATAAGGGTCAGGTCCAGAAGGAGCCCACGGCGTACGTCATCACCGACGGCAAGTACGTACAGGCCTAATTAGCCGCCTTACATAGCGCGGTTTTGATCCCAAGCAGGGGAGGTTTTGGCCTTCCCTGCTTGCTTGGTATCTAGGGACGATGTAACGTCCCTGTTTCATACATCAACTGGAAACCTATTCGAAAGGGGGATGTGGAACATGACGGTCTTTATCCAATACCTGGTCAACGGCCTGTCCATGGGCAGCGTCTACGCCATCATCGCGTTGGGCTACACCATGGTCTACGGTATCGCCAAGATGCTGAACTTCGCTCACGGCGACGTCATCATGGTCGGTGCCTATGTCTCGTTCTGCGCCACGTCGTATCTCGGCCTCCCGGGCTGGGTATCTGTAATTCTTTCTTGTGTGGTCTGCACGGTTCTCGGCGTTCTCATTGAGGGTCTGGCCTATAAGCCGCTGCGCCAAGCAGGCCCGCTGGCCGTTCTGATCACGGCTATCGGCGTGTCTTACTTCCTGCAGAACGCCGCGCAGCTTCTGTGGGGCGCCACGCCCAAGAACTTCACTTCGCTCGTCACCTTCCAGGTGCCGGAGTTCTTGGCCAAGTTCAACGTAAGCGCCGTCTCGCTCGTCACCATCGTCGCCTGCCTGGTTATCATGGCCGGCCTGATGTTCTTTACAGGTAAGACCAAGATGGGCAAGGCCATGCGCGCCGTGTCCGAGGACAAGGCCGCCGCTCAGCTCATGGGCATCAACGTCAACCGCACCATCTCGATGACGTTTGCCATCGGCTCGGCGCTTGCCGCCATCGCCGGCGTGCTCCTGTGCTCCTACTCGCCGGTGCTGCAGCCCACGACGGGTGCCATGCCTGGCATCAAGGCCTTCGACGCCGCCGTCTTCGGCGGCATCGGCTCCATCCCCGGTGCCTTTGTCGGTGGCATTCTCATCGGCATCATCGAGGCGATGGCGCAGGCTTACATTTCCACGAGCCTTGCCAACTCCATCGTCTTTGGTGTTTTGATCATCGTCCTGCTCGTCAAGCCTGCCGGCCTCTTGGGCAAGTACGTCCCCGAGAAGGTGTAGGTGAGCGTTATGAAGTTTCTTAAAGACAAGCAGACGCGTCACGACTTTGTCACGTACGCCATGTGCATCGTGGCCTTCGCCATCGTGTTCTTTATGCAGTCTAACCACATGATTCCGCGCATGATCGCCGGTCAGCTGGTTCCCATCACGGCCTATATCGTCATGGCCATTTCCCTCAACCTCGTCGTCGGCATCGCGGGCGACCTGTCGCTGGGCCACGCAGGCTTTATGAGTGTCGGCGCCTATACGGGAATCGTCACCGCCGTCGCGCTGGAGAGCGCCGTTCCCTCCGATCCGGTGCGCCTTATCATCAGTATCGTGGTCGGCGCCATCGCTGCCGCCATCCTGGGCTTCTTGATTGGCATCCCGGTCCTGCGCCTGAGCGGCGACTATCTGGCTATCGTGACCCTGGCTTTTGGCGAGATCATCAAAGAGATCGTCACCTGCCTCATTGTGGGCGTCGACTCCCGCGGCCTGCACGTGATCTTTAACATCACGGGCAACTCTACGATCGACGACCTGCACCTGCTCGAGGACGGCACCGCCATCATCAAGGGCGCCCAGGGCGCCTCGGGCGTGTCGACGTACTCGACCTTCCTCGCCGGTGCCATCCTGGTCATGGTCGCACTCGTGATCGTGCTCAACCTGGTTCGCAGCCGTACCGGCCGTGCCATTATGGCCGTGCGCGATAACAAGATTGCAGCCGAGTCCGTAGGCATCTCCGTCACCGAGTACCGCATGATCGCCTTCGTGGTTTCCGCTGCCCTCGCCGGTGCTGCCGGAGCCCTCTTCGGCGGTAACTTCTCGCAGCTCTCCGCCACCAAGTTCGACTTCAACACGTCCATTCTCATCCTGGTGTTCGTGGTCCTGGGCCTGTCTCTTATACACATCTGACGCTGCCGACGATAAGGCTCGTGTAGA
>USBX01000025.1 GCA_900552995.1 uncultured Collinsella sp. | reverse complement strand
CGAGATTAGCGAGTGTCTCGTGGGCTCGGAGATGTGTATAAGAGACAGATGAGTAATGCGGATTTTGAACACCGGAAAGATCCGTTAGGCTTTTCGCGCGCTCCCACATGCAAGAACAGCTGCCGACCGAGCCCTTGTCAGACCCACCACAATCCGCCAGCCAAGCACGCTCTTTAGCCTTCGCCGTGTCCTCAGAAGCCTTCCGCAGCTCCTCGGCCGCACGCTCTAAATCATCTGATGTGTCTTTAATGGTATCGGTCGAGATCTCTGACCCTTTGATCGCAGCGAAGTCCGACTCGGATGTCCTGGGCACGGCAAGCGCCGTACCGGTATAGGTCACACTATCGGTATCCTGCGCCGACACCGCCTGCGTGGCACGCGCGGCGATCAGATACGGCAGAGCCGTCTCGATTTTCTGTAAGCCTTCCGATGCGCTTTTGGCAAACTTGTTGCGCGTTTTAATGATCTCGATCCCGGTGTCGACCATATTGCCGGCAACCGGCTCGGCACCCGGGATGAGGATGGCGACCAGGCCCGTCCCGATCGTGGCAAACCCCGCCAGCCCCAGACTCAAGATACTCGCATCAACCACCGTGGCAGCCGTGTGATAGGACGACACCACGTTGGCACCCGCCAGCGCGCCGCTATCAGCCGCCACCTGGGTGTCCCCGGCACGCGACATGCTCCATATCGCCGCGGTCGACGAAAACAACAATGTGAGCACCACTAGGATGACCACGGCAGAAGAAAGCGTGGTATAGGCACCGTCTTCGATAAACAGATCGACACCGGCTCGACCCATAAAGCCGCCTCGCTTGCGATGGCAGCTCGGACGGTGCGTCAAAACGCGTCTAGACCAGAAACGCTTAATCCCATGCAGCAATCCACGAATCATAATCTCCCTCCAGCCATTCGGGACGCGATTGATACGAGACATCGACCTTGAGCTCAACGTAGCCGCCCTCGGCGGTACCACCCATAGCCTGCACAAACGCACCGATCACAGGCAACGGCTTGACCTCGCCGGAAACGGACACGGACGAGGCGCCACCCGCACCGACCCGGCCAAGCTCGATATCCCACGACAACGGCCCGCCGGCATGAAAGATCGAAACGTTGGGCACTGCGGCAAGCCGGCGGCGGGTGAACTCCTTAAGATCGTCGTCCTCCGCCGTCGTCGTGGTCATGAGCCGCGCGGTCTCGGCGGCGGCAGACTCCATGACCGCGCGCGTATAGAGCAGACACACCGGTTGCAGTGCGAGAAGGATGAGCGTCAGAAACGTCGGCAGCAAAAAAGCGGCCTCGACCGTAGACTGCGCCCGGTCCTCGCGCGCGATATCAATACAGCGCGATGTCCTCAGCACCCGCAGCAGCGTCGACAACCGATGTCGAGGTGACGCCGTGAGACGCCGCCCGCTCGACCAGCGCCGCCAAGCGCCCATCGGTGCCAGCACGCCAAAGCCCCGCAATCGCCAGCACGATCGATAACAGCGCCACCGTGACGATGGCGTATTCCACAGTCGCTTGGGCAACCTCCTCACGCAGAACGCCATGCATTTCACGACCCCTCCTTTGAGCTTATTGTTTGCGGGACCAGGCGCACGGCGCGCAGACGACACGAAGCATCGCCAGTATCCGCAGCAACCGTCACCATATCGACCCAGCCGCGTCCGTCACGCACGATGGCGCCCCACACGTTTCCCTTGATGTCGAGATAGCCGCTCAGAGCAAGTTGCGCCGTGGGTACCTCGCGATAGGAACGCAGCATATCCGCCGCCGCTTCGGTCATCGGTCGGTCCTCGGACCATGCAAGCCGGACCACAATCGCGTTGCCCCCAGGCGAATCCGTCGCAGTGCCAGACCGCTTGTCGAGCGTCCGCAGAAAGGTTTGCGCCGTGACAGCGACATCCGAATCGTCCGCATCTCGCATCTCATCTTTTTGAGACGCCACCGCCGAATCTGAGCCCAAATCGGAGGCGGTCCCAGGACGCTGCTGCCGCGCGGCGTTAAGCCCCCAAAGCACCGCCGCTATCGCCACGGTCAGGCAAGCAAACACCAGCAGCACCCCGACGGGGCGCTCGCCCTCTACAGGCTGTTGATGCCCTCGCTGATAGCGTTCCATAGATCTTGGACCTTGCCCTTAAATGCGACGATGGCGATAATCGCGATCACCACGAGCACGCCGACCAAGATGGCATACTCGGTGGTACCCTGCGCACTCTCCTCCTGCAATAGTTCCTTGGCGCGCTGACGAACATGTGCCGCCCGGCAAAACGCCCAGCCCTGCACCTTGCCAGCAGTGTCAGTCATCGTGTTCATGTATTCCTCCCTACATCATCCCGCCTGCTCCCAGCAGCGGGCCCAATATGGACAGAAGCAACGCCGGCAAGATGAGCGTGCCGGTGGGAATCAGCAGCTTGACGGGCGCACGCTCAATCTCGCGCTCGACCGCGGCGCGATGAGCCGCACGGATCTCGCGACTTTGAGCGGCCAGCGTCTCGGCAAGTGGGGCACCCAGGGCGAGCGCCTGCCCCACCGTGATGGCAAAGGTCTCGAGCGCTCGCACGTCCAGGTCGCGCGCGGCGGCCAACAACTCGTCCTCACGCGTGCCCACGCCCACCTGCCACGCCATGCAGGCGCGCTCAAGGCGAAGAGCCAGCACTGACCGGCGGTTGGCGCAGAAAATCTCAAGCGCCGCATCAAACGAAAGACCGGCCGAAAGACCCAAGCGCACAACATCAATCATCTCGGAAACTTCGCCGAGCGACACTCGCGCCGGGCCGCCCGCTCCAACCGCGCCCTTCACTCGCGCGGTCAGAGCATCGACCACCGAGCGACCCGCGGCAGCGACCAGCACCGCCTCGCGCTTGCAGGCCCCTGCGATCTTGCGTGCATCCGCCCGATCCAAACCCGTCGCGACAAATACACTCAGGGCGCACAGGCAAGCCGCAACTGCAACCGGGGCGCTCATAGCTCCACCCTCATAATGCGCCGGATAACCACCAGGGCAACGGCGTTGAGGGCAAGACCCAACACCACAGCGCCCGCGCCGGCGGGCGTCGCAAGACCGCGACGAAAATCTGCCGAAAGCAGCGCCAACACCGCGCACATGCCCGCCGGCATCGCCGCGACCATATGCGCAGACATGCGAGCCTGCGACGTCTTAACATCCAGGCGGCGCTTGAGCTCGATGCGCTCCCCCACCATGCTCGACGCCTCGGACAGTAAGTCGGCAAGCGGAGCGCCGGTGCGCTGAGACACCTTAAGCGCCAAGGTCACAAGCGAAAGACCGGGGGCGTCGATACGCACGAGCAAGTCATCGAGCGCGTCGGTCGCCGAGATGCCGCAATCGATCGCCGCCGCCACCCGCAAAAACTCGGTATGCACTGGCTCTTGCGCATGAGCGCCCACAAAGCGCATGCCCTGGGCCAGCGAATGTCCCGAGGCAAGCGACATGGAAAGTGCGGTAAACGCCTCGGGCATTGCCTCTTCTGCATCGTGTTGCTCGCGCCGGCTCTCAAAGCCATCCCGAGCGGCGCCAGCGGCAATCGGAGCAACAAGTCCCAAGGCAAACCCGAGGGGCGATAACGACACCATCGTTAGCAAAACGCAGCAGACACCGCTCGATAGCAGCAGAAACGCCAAACGTCCCGAAGCATCTTCGATCACGAGGCCAAGGCGATGCGCCGGAGCCAGCGATGCCCACGAACGGGCGATCTTTTTCAGCAGATCGTTTTCCACCAGCTCACGCGGCAGCTTCTCTGCCACCGTCTCGAGCGCCTGACGTGCCAGCTCCGCCGGCGGTACCTGCGGCACACGAGGTTCCACTCCGCACGCCGTCGCGACAGAAAGCCCTGCCAAGCCCCCTACGACGAGGGGCACAGTGATCTCCATTCGTCCACCTCCTCTTGTGTGAGCGTCCCCGACCGCAGGCCTTCTGCGATAAACGGCGGCTCGCGGTCAAGCGTCCAGGTGCGCTCGGCGGCATCGAACGTCACATAGCGCTCGAGCTCTACGCCACCCGATGCGGCGCGTCGCACCCCCGAATACGAGGAGACGAAACGCCTGCCATCGGCGTGGCGCTCGGACATCACGATGCCGTCGAGCGCCATGGCAATCTGCTCCTCGATGAGCTCGCTCGGCAGATCGATGCCATAACGTGCAAGCAACGTCAGACGCACCACGGTCTCCTGTTCTGAACCCGCATGAAGTGTGGTGAGCGACCCGTCGTGGCCCGTGTTCATGGCCTGCAACATGTCGCAGCACTCGGCACCGCGCACCTCGCCCACCACGATGCGGTCGGGGCGCATGCGTAGGGCATTAGTTACCAGGTCGCGGATCGTCACCGCGCCCTCGCCCTCAATTGAAGCCTCGCGCGCCTCTAAGCGCACCACGTGCGGATGATGCGCAAACTTGAGCTCGGCAGAGTCCTCGATCGTCACGATGCGCTCGCCGGTGGAAATCTCACATGACAACGCGTTGAGCAGGGTGGTCTTACCAGATCCCGTGCCTCCCGCAACCGCCAGGTCCTGTCGCAGCGACACCGCACACGACAGCAGCTGCGCATACCAAAGCGGCAGCGATCCCAACCCCACGAGCTCGTCCAGCGAGCAGATACGGTCCGAGAACTTTCGGATGGTGAGAATCGGTCCGTCAATCGCCACAGGCGGAATCACCGCGTTGACGCGATAGCCCGTTTTGAGGCGGGCGTTGACGATGGGGCTGCGCTCGTCGATACGGCGGCCAAGTGGCGAGATAATGCGGTCGATAAGCACACGGATCTGCTCATCATCCTCAAACGCATGCTCGATGGGGTACAAGACGCCGCCGCGTTCAAAGAAAGCCGAGCGGCAGCCGTTGATCATGATCTCGGTAACGGTGTCGTCCTCGATGAGCGGCTGCAACGGCCCCAAGCCCACCACGTCATCCAAGATCTCGTCGATGATGGTCTCGCGCTCGGGCGTCGCGAGATCGGTCGACTCCTCAACATTGAGCGCCGCCTCCACCGCAGGACGCAATTCCGAGCGGGCAAGTGCCGGGTCGATATAGGCGCTGATACGCGCCACTTCGTCGTAACCCATGCGGTCCATCACGGCGCGCTTGGTGCGTCGTTTCACCGCGCGGCGACGCCCCGCATCTACAGGCGCTGCCGCCGCTGCAGCGCCGGCAGCCTTAATCCTCGTTTGCAGGCTCATCGCTGATCACCCTCGCGCGACCAGGGAAGGCGGATACGCGGGCGTTCGGTACGCGTTGCACGGTCGGCGACCATATCGCTCCAAGGGCCGACGGCGCACCCCAGTTCCACGAGCATCTCGCGCGTGGCCTCGCGCATGCTAGTCGCAAAAGCGCTGGTCTGCCCCACCGCCTCGTCAGCGCGCCCAAACGCCATGAGCGCGGCGAGATCCTGCCCGCCATCGGCGATACGAATCTTGGAGCTCAACGCACAGGCAATCTCAAAGCGCATGGCGACGTCCTCGTCTGCCCCGCGCGCACCGAACCGGTTGAACACGGCGCTCATGCGCGTGCGCGGCACACCTACTCGACTTGCCAGTTCGATGACGCGCGACGCCGATGTCGCGGACGACACCGCCGCATCGCCAACGACCAGGCAACGGTCGCTCGCCGCCACCGCAGCCGCCACGGCGTCGCCCCAAAAGACCGAGGTATCGATAAAGACCACGTCGGATTCGCGACGCAGAACATCAAGCAGTAGCTCCACCGGACGCGCCATGAGCTCGGCTTGCTCGGGCGCCGCGACGGGACCCCAGAGCGTAACGCCCGGCGCCACGCGCATCGATGTGGCTACGATATCCGGCTCGGTGAGCGTGCCCGCCGCCGACGGCTCGATAAGTGCCGCCATATCGCGCGGAGCATCGACGCCTAACAAGTCGTAAAGGTTTCCAAACATCAGGTCCAGGTCGAGCACGGCGGCACGCAAGCCCAACAGCGACGATGTGTGTGCCATGGTGGCAATGATCGTCGACTTGCCGCAACCGCCCGAACCCGAAATGGCGCAGATGACCGGAGCTCGACGCTGCGGAGCGGCAGCGTCTGCCGGCGGCATCGGAGGCGGCGGTGCGGGCGTCGGTGCCAGCGTCCCCGTCTCCTCCGCCGCAACCACACGCTGCGTCCAAGCCGGCATGGCAGCTTGTTCGGTCTGCGAAGCAAGCTCGTTCTGCGCAATCTGCTCATGCTGCATCAGCGACAACTCGCCGCACCCAGCAAAGCCCTCAACTTCGTCGAGCTCATCCACCAGATGCACGCCGTGCACGTATCCCATATCTACAGCCGGGGAGTCGCCAGCATGCTGCGCCGGCCCTCCAGCGTCATCGCATACAAGGGGGTTCCGGGGGCGCCGACCATGCTCGGCTTCCGCTTTTCCATAATCATCAACACGCGGGCCTCTTGTAGCGCGAGGCGCCCCGGGTTCCCTATCAACAAAAGCATCGGGCTCAATCGTCATGCGCCGATCGGAATCAACCGCTCCCTCGCCCGCGCGCCCGTTGCCGCATATACTGTGCGCAGCGATGACCTCGGTCGCCCCCGCGCGAAACAACCCCTCGATATCCGACGGATCGAGCGCTTCTATCAACACGACCACGCGACTCACGCGGCCTTCGGCCGTCAGGCGCGCAACAGTCTTGCGCACATCTTCGGCATCAAACAGAGACGCCGCGATGATGGCAGCCCCGCGGCGCGACGGAAACGCCCGCGCCATGGAAACCAGCCCGTCCAGATCACCCACGCGAAGCACCTGTGCGCCCGCATCACGACCCTCGACTTCCCGCTGCAACAGCCCGTAATCGCCGCACGAGCAGCACGCAAGCCAGATCGCCTTCATCACTCGTCGCCTCCGCTCTTTTTACCGCGCGCCGTGGCGGGAATCGTCAAGCTGACCGTTCCCTTGCCCGAGGCACCCAACAGTTCCTTGACGTCTTCGGGGTCAGCCGCCAGCGTCACCCATTCGATCTTGCCCTCGCGCGTGGCACCGGAATCCTCACTGGTATCGATCACGTGCGCGCCGCACAGTCGATCGGTTACGCCGTCTTTTTGCACATACACATCCACGTAGCTGCCCACGCCCGTAGCACCGCCGACCGAATGCTCGGCATCGACCGCCACCGAAACGGCAACCTTGCCCTTAGGCACCTCGAGCTTGCGGCTCTCGGCCTTGGTGTAGACATTGCAGATCACGGCGTTTTTGGGAATACGCGAAGTCGTCACGTCGCCGCGCACCTGGCGCAGCTCGGTCGCCGCGTCACGCGGCAGCAGACTCGTCAGCCATTCCTGGGTTATGACATTGGTCTCATCGAGGGTCTCGCCCACATCGATATCGCGCGCCGCGACGCATACCTCGACGCGATCGCCACCGTACTTGGCCAAGGTCTCAGCCTGGACCTGTTCGGCTTGCGAGCGGATCGACGAGCCGTAAACCATGCAAAGCAGAGCAGCGAGCACGCCCGCGACCAGACTGATGGCGATGCGCTTGCTCTTGTTCACGGCCGCTCCTCTCATGGCAGTGCCGGGCGAATGCCCGTACCACCATTGTCTGGGCGGCCAGAGTGCAAAGCGGCGCAATCGCAATCTTGGTTTTCGATGTCAAACCAATCGCTGACCAAAAGCTGACCAGCCCGTCAAGCTCGTGGCAAGGTTTTGGTCAGCACGTCAGCAAACTGCATGTTTCGAGGCTTTTCCGCAGCAAAAAAGCCGTCTCCCGAACAGTTGGGAGACGGCTGTCATAGATAAAATCAATTACAGATGGACATCGGGATCGAGCATTTGAGCACTCACGCGCATGGATAACGCCAGGTTTTGGAACGTTTCCAGACGCAGGCTATCGATCTGCCCGGCGTCCTCGGCCTCGCGAACGGCGCAGCCCGGCTCATGGGTATGTGTGCAATCGCCAAACCGGCACGCGCGCGATGCCTCGACAATCTCGGGGAAGGCGCGGGCCAGTCCCCGCTCGTGACCCACGAGCGGTAGGCTGCGCAGGCCCGGGGCATCGGCGATCACGCCGGCGTCGCCCGGCAGCGTCACCATCACGCGCGCGACGGTAGTGTGACGGCCCTGGTCGTCGCGTTCGCGCACACCGCCGGTCGCCAACGTATCGTGGCCCAGCAGCGCATTGAGCAGCGTCGACTTGCCGGCACCCGACTCGCCCAGAATCATGGCGCAGCTCCCGGCAGGCACGCAGGCACGGACCTCGTCCAGGCCGCGGCCCTCGGCAGAGGACGTCACGATCACGCGCACGTCCGGACCCACCAGGCGGCGCACGCGGTCCAGATCGCGCTCGAGTTCCTCGGCATCGCAGCGGTCAGCTTTGGTGAGTACCACCACCGGCTCGGCATCGCAGTCGAGCGCCAATACCAGCGAACGCGCCACACGGTCGAGCAGCACCTCGCCGGCACCGAGCGCCTGCACGATTAGCACGCTATCCACGTTGGAGCAGAGCACCTGGCGCTCTCCGCGGGCACGGCCGCGCCAACGCTCAAAGCTCGTACGGCGCGGCAGCACGCATTCAATCACGCCCATATCGTGCCCGGGAGCGCGGCGCACCGCCACACGATCGCCCACGGCAGGCAGCAGGACCTCGTCCCCACCGCGCGACTTGGCAAATCCCACGGCATGCTCGGCGCGGAAGGTATCGTCGGCAGTCGCCACCAGCGGAAACCCACGATCCAAGCGCACCACGGCGCCAAGCTGCATCTGCTCGGGCTCCTCGGCATGTGCGCAGAAATCATCAAAGGCAGCCTGCTGAGCTTCATCGACCGGCAGGTCATCAAACGCCGGAACGTCCTGCAGCGCGTCGAGTCCCGGCACGCTTGCCAGCAGTTCCTCAGCAGATGCGGGAGCCTCGGTCGCGAGCTTCCGGCGACGATCGCGCTTAGCCCGCGCCCCCGTCGTCTTTTTCTTCGCTTTAGCCTTAGCCTTGCCCACAAGCGCCTCCCAGCACCATAAATCACAACTGAGCAGGTATTTTAAATCAAAAAGAGCTGGCCGGGCAAAGCCCGACCAGCTCACAAACTTTCCCTCAGCCCTTTATCATCCGCGCGGGAGAAAAGCCAGCAAGGATACCGCAGGGCCCGCCCGCCGGGAGGGGTTTCCTAAGGGCACATCCCGCAGCCGCAAAGCGGCGAGGACGTGCCCGTGGAAACCCCGCAGGCGGTCGGGCCCGGACAGGAACGTTACTCTTTTTCGACCGCGCGCATGATCGCCTTGTAGATCTCCATCAGCGGGATGATCAGGAAGGCCAGGCCCAGGGCAGCGACAACGCCCTTGAGCTCAAGCGTCACGGGGCCAAAGAACATCTCGGCAAGCGTCGGCTGCACGGTCACGATCACCGTCAGCA
>USBX01000024.1 GCA_900552995.1 uncultured Collinsella sp. | reverse complement strand
TCTACACGAGCCTTATCGTCGGCAGCGTCAGATGTGTATAAGAGACAGGTTCATGGAGTTCTCGACCTCGGTCGGCAGCGCGATTTTGGTGATGAGTGTCGACACGAGGGTGAAGCCGTAGGCAGCCATCTGCTCGGACACGGTGGCATTAACGTCCTTGGCGATGTCATCCTTCTTGGCAAAGACCTCATCGAGTGTGTAGACGGGAATCGAAGAGCGCAGAGCGTCGGTGATGAAGTCACGCATCTGGTCGACGGGCTCCTGCAGCATATAGTAGCTCTTGTAGATGCCCGAATCTGCCGGGCCGGCGCCCATGTCATAGCTCACGTGGTACTGAGCAGAGACCTCAAGGCCGATGGTCACGTTGTCCTGGGTCTTAACGTCGATGCCAAAACCGTTTTTCATGGTGCGCAGACTCACCGTAGCGGCCTTGCGGTCGATCACGGGCACCTTCATGTGGAAGCCCGCGTTGACGATGCGGTTAAACTTGCCCAGACGTTCGATGATCACGGCATGCTGTTGTTCAACGACATAGCAGGCGTTGGGAAGCAGCAGCAACAGAATGATGATGGGAATCAAAAGGCTGGTAAGGGCGGCGATGATACCGGACAACAGCATGGTCTCTCCTCTGATAGGCACACGTTGGCACTAGGATACCCGCACGAAGCAGCCACGTGACATCAACAAGAGACCCATAACAAAAAAGCTCCCATTGCTGGGAGCTCTTTCAATCAATGGTGCGGGCGAAAGGACGTCCGCGTATCCGCTGCGCGGATCCGCACCGGCTTCGCCCGCCTGCCGGCGGACTCGCCAGCTCGCTAAAACCGCTCCGCGTTTTCTTTACGCTCGCTCCTTCGCAGGTTCAAGTCCCTGCGATGGGCCCATAACAAAAAAGCCCCCATTGCTGGGAGCTCTTTCATTCAATGGTGCGGGCGAAAGGACTTGAACCTTCATGGGGTTACCCCCATACGGACCTGAACCGTACGCGTCTGCCAATTCCGCCACGCCCGCGTGCAGGAATTAGAATAACGGAGCGCCATCGCGAACGCAAGAACTATTTTTGAAAAAGTTTGCAGGCATTTTCCCAAGCTGCTCGCGCGATTGCCTCAGCATCCTCGCCGGTACGATCGACACGGTCGTTGACCAGCGCGTTTGCCGTAATGGAGATCATTGCGGGCTCGCATTCAAGACCGCGGATGGGCTCCGGAGCCATATACGGGCAATCCGTCTCGAACAAAATTCGATCGAGTGGGGTTGCCGCGAATGCCTCGCGCACGTCGTCGTTGCGCTTAAAGGTAGCCGCACCACCATAGGCGATATAGCAGCCCAGCTCCGCAAAGCGCTCCATCGTGGCGCGGTCCTCGCCAAAGCAGTGCAGCACACAACCGGCCTGGGGCACGCCCACCTCACGAAGCACGTTGTAGGCGTCCACGTGCGAGGTGCGCTCATGGTCCGTGTCCTCGTGGCGCAGATGCAGCTCCACCGGCACGTTACGGCACACGGCAAGCTCGAGCTGACGCGCCATGCAGTCAATCTGCACGTTATGGGGTGCCGGCGCGATATCGTCGTCATAGTCCATGTGGTAGTCCAGGCCGATTTCGCCAATACCGGCGCATAAGGGATCATCGAGCGCGGCAACGACCTGTGCGTGAACGTCGTCGGTATAGTCCGGTGCGCCATACGGATGCACGCCGGCAAGATACTTGATCTGCGGGATATCCTGCATCGGCAGAATTTCGCGCGTCAGCCAGTCGCTATAGTCCGTCACGCTGCGTTTATCAGCGATGGGGTCGAACATCGTCACCAACAGGTCGACGCCCGCCGCCTTGGCACGCACGAGCGTCTCAGGCACATCCTTGCCCCAGAACGAAAGCAGATGTGCATGCGTGTCGGCAAGCGGCGCCAAGGGCACGGGACAAGCAACCGTCTTCTTTTTCTTGGTAAACGTCACACGTTCGGCATTAGGCATCATGGATTAGCTCCTGGGCCAGACGGACAAAGTCAGCAACATCAAGCGTCTCGGCGCGCGTGGTGGGTGCAATACCGCAAGCCTCAAAGGCAGCGTCGAGCACGTCCTTGGCAAAGCCGTTGGCGCTCATGGAATTGCGGATGGTCTTGCGACGCTGAGCAAATGCGGCATCAATCACGCGGGCCACAAATTCGCGATCGAGCCCCTCGGGCACCACGCCGTCAACACGGTCGATACGCACGACGGCCGAGTCCACGTGCGGCGCTGGCATAAAGCAACGCGGCGGCACCTCAAAGCGACCCGTCACCTGCGCATACAGGCCGAGCTTTGCCGTATAGCCGCCATAGGTCTTGTTGCCCGGCACTGCGGCAATGCGATCGGCAACCTCCTTTTGCACCATGACGACGGCACGCTTGAGCGCCGGCATCGTCTGGAAAAATTGCAAAATGATCGTCGCCGCCACGTTATAGGGCAAGTTCGCGACAAATACCGTGGGCTCGCCGCCGGCGGCCTGCTCAATCTGCTCCGGGCCCACCTTGAGCGCGTCGCCCATGATAAAGCGGAAGTTGGCATAGTCGGCGGCATGGGCGTCGAGCACCGGTTCGAGCTCGGGATCTGCTTCGATCGACGTGACGCACGCCGCCTCCTGCAACAGCGCAAGTGTCAACGTACCGCAACCCGGACCCACCTCGAGTACGCGCTCGTCACCTGCAAGCTCGGCAAGCTCGCAGATACGCTCGATCACATGGTTGTCGATCAGGAAGTTCTGGCCCAGGCGATGCTTGGTCGCAAGGCCAAACTCCTCCAGCAGCTCCCTTGTTGCCGTGGGGTTTGCCAAAGGCGAAGTTGTCATGGTTGCCTCCTTAGCATGATGGCGGCGTCTTGAAACGAAAGGGCATGGACCGTGGCGGCCATGCCCTTACATCTAAACAGCAAATTGCCGATATGGCGCTCGCGCGGTCTCTACGCCAGACGCGGGAACAGCGGATCGCCCTTCTCGACGGACTGACTACCGGCAAGCAGGCCCCAAGTGCAAATGCCCTTGAGGTCGTCGCTCGCGGCCTCTTCCTCGCAGGACAGGCGACGCAGGGCCTCGGCAGAAGTCTGGGGCATGAGCGGCATCAGCAGGTGAGCGGCAATGCGGATGGCCTCGAGCAGGTTGTAGATCACAAATGCCAGCTCGTCAGCCTTGGCCTCGTCCTTGGCAAGCGCCCAGGGCTCGGAGTCCTCGATGTAGTGGTTGGCGGCATGGATGAGCTCCATGACCTCATCCTTGGCTCCGCCGTAATCGAGCACGTCCATCTTGGCCATGTAGCGCTCGACCAGGCCATCGGCGATCTTTGCCAGCGGGTTGTCGAACGCATCGAACGACGCGGGCTTGGCGGGCGCGCAACCGTCAAAGTACTTGCCGCTCATGTTGAGCGAACGCGAGATAAGGTTGCCCCAGCTGTTGGCCAGGTCGGCGTTGTAGACCTGCTCCATGCGATCGAAGCTGATGGCACCGTCGGTGCCGGGGACGACGTCGGTCATGAAGTAGTAGCGATAGCCCTCGACGCCCAGCATGTCGATAACGTCCTGCGGAGCGATGGCGTTGCCGCGGCTCTTGGACATCTTCTCGGCCTTGCCGGTCTCGGCATTGCGCACGGTCAGGAAGCCGTGGGCAAAGACGTGCTCGGGCAGGGCCTCGCCGATGGCCATGAGCATGGCGGGCCAAATGACGCAGTGGAAGCGGATGATGTCCTTACCCACGATGTGGAACTGCGCGGGCCAGCGATAGGCCAGCTCGGCACGCGCCTCGTCGGTGTCGACACCGTAGCCGACGGCCGTCATATAGTTGAGCAGCGCGTCAAACCATACATAGGTCACATGGCCCTCGTCAAACGGAACCTGGATGCCCCAGTCAAAGCTCGTGCGACTCACGGAAAGGTCGTTGAGGCCGCCCTCGACAAAGCTGCGAACCTCGTTCATGCGGAACGCAGGCTCGACAAAGTCGGGGTGCTCGTCATAGAGCTTGAGAAGCTTGTCCTGGAAGGCGGAAAGCTTAAAGAAGTAGGACTCCTCCTGGACGCGCTCAAGCGGACGGTGGCAGTCGGGGCATAGATGCTGGCCGACGCTGCCGTACTCCTCGTCGCCCTTCTGGACCTGCGTATCGGTGAAGTAGGTCTCGTCAGGCACGCAATACCAACCGTCGTAGCTGCCCTTATACAGATAGCCGGACTCCTTCATGCGCTCCCACAGGTACTGCACGGCATGATGCTGGCGCGGCTCGGTGGTGCGGATGAAGTCGTCGTTGGAGATCTCGAGCTTGCTCCAAAGCTCCTTGAAGTGCGGAGCCTGGCTGTCGGTCCACTCCTGCGGCGTCATGCCATGCTTGGCTGCGGCCTCGGCGACCTTCTCGCCGTGCTCGTCCATGCCGGTCAGGAACTTGACGTTATAGCCGGCAGAGCGGCGATAGCGAGCCTGAACGTCGGCGATGATGGTGGAATAAGCCGTGCCCAGGTGCGGATCGGCGTTGACGTAGTAGATGGGCGTCGTGATAAAGAACGAAGGCTTGCTTTGATCCATGGGGTTTGTCCTCCAGAAAAACGTTGCATACAGAGGATGATTCTAGCGCAAGGGCTGGATATCCTCCATCTATTGCATATCGAGCACTATGGCATAGACATCGCGCTTGCGGCGCGAATACTTCTGAGACAGGCGCTTGGCCACCGCAGACGCGGGCTCCCCCTCCTCGAGCGCGGCGCGGATATCCTCGCGCAGGGCCTCGTCGGGATCCGCTGCCGTGGCGCCGACCGGCACGATACCGGCCTCCTCATCCTCGCTCGGTGGCGCGATGACCAGCGCAATCTCGCCCTTTACCTCGCCGCGAGCACGCAGCTCCTCGGCAAGCTGGTCAGCGGGCCCGCGCAAGACCTCCTCGTGTAGCTTGGTAAGTTCGCGGCAGACGGCAACCTCACGCTGGGGAAAGACCTCCGCCACGGCCTCGAGCGTCGCCACGATGCGATGTGGAGACTCGTAGAAGATGAGTGCGCCGGGCACCACGGCAAGGCGCTGCAAACGGCGCACACGGTCGCCGTGCTTTCGGCCCAAAAAGCCCTCGAAGAAAAAATGCTCGCAGGGAATGCCGGACGAAACAAGCGCCGTGACGCAAGCAGAGGGCCCGGGAATAACTTCGACGGGCACATCGGCCTCACGCGCCGCCTCGACCAGCGCCTGGCCGGGATCGGACACGCTCGGCATGCCGGCGTCCGAGGCAAAAGCGAGGGTCTCCCCCGCCAGCAGACGGTCGACCAGGCCGGCGGCGCGGCTGGCGATCACATTCTCGTCGCAACGGACAAGTGGCTTGGAAATGCCCAGGTGCATCAGTAGCTTTGACGTCACACGCGTGTCTTCGCAGCAGATGGCATCAGCAGCGGCAAAGGCCTCACCAACGCGCGGGGACAGGTCGCCCAGGTTGCCGATGGGCGTGCCGACCACATAGAGTTTGCCCGTATGGGCGCTGTTTTGCGTCATATCAACCTATTCAATCATGCCGCGCTCGAGCGTACCGAGCGCCGCGCGGGCGTCCCATGCTGCAATGCGCTTCTCGGTCTTCCACGTTTGGAAGAACCAACCGGCAGCCGGCGCAAACGAAGCCAGCTGATTGGCGATAAACACGCGCTCGTAGGCATTGCGGCCCTCGGGCGTAACCGACGAGTTGGCAAAGATCGCCGCGCCCGACCATTCGCCCACCAGCACGGGGAACCCAGTCGAAATCGCTTCTTTAAGCTCGCGCTTGTTACGCGAAATCGCCGTCGTCAGCCCGCGAGGGCTCGTGATGTCGAGCGCATACTCGTCGCGGTAATGGTACAGGTGAAGGTCCATGTAGACGTTCTTGTACTTGGCGCCGCGCATAAAATGCTTCCACTCGCTGGGATGCCCCGACGACGAGAAGACGACGATCTTATCCTCGGGCATATACGAACGGACGAGCTCGTAGGCATCGCGATAGAAATTGCGCAGGTAGTGAGCAGGAATGCCATCCGTCATGGTGAAGAGGCTCTTGCGAACGCTCATCTGCGGCGTGTCCAGCAGCTCAATGCCCAGCAGGCTCTCGGCCTCGCCATAGCGATCGGCCAAGCGCTCGAGCACGTCGAGTGCGACATGACGGCCGTTGGTGGACGAATGCCACTCGGCAACAGCCTCCGGCGTGGTGGGCGAATCGTTGGAATCGCCCTGGCCACCGGGCACGGTTGCCAGATCGAGCAGCACGCGGATGTCATACTTGGCAGCCCACTCAATTGCGCGGTCGATGTAATCGACAACCGATATGTAGGAGGCATCGGACTCCTGTGAGCCAAAGGCATACCAGGGCACCGGCAGACGCACGGCATTGAGACCGATCTGCGCCATGCGGCGAAAATCGTCCTCGCTCACAAACGTCTCGTAATGGCGGCGCATGCGCTCGTTATAGGCGGCGGTACCCATGGCCTCCTGTAGCTCAGCCGCGTTGGATGCACCGGTCGCCGCGTACAGCGACGGGGTCACCCAAGGCTCGGGAATAAACCAGCCAGAGAGATTAACGCCGAGTATCCTCTCCATCACTGCCCCCTTCGGATCATGCAGGTCGAACCCGCATCGTATTGCGTAGGATAAGTATCGTTTTGAGTATACCCGCGTGTGCGGACAGGCGACCGAACGGTCTGCAAAGTGACGCGAAAGTGGGAGGAATGTCTGGGAGCAGACGGACTCGGAATGGTGCGACGAGGTGTGTACGCGCGCCGGAGGCAGGCACCGGAAAGTGTGTCCCGTTCTGAGCCCTTATTCTGGGACGCAGTTTCCGCAGAACCCTACATAAAAGAAAAGGACCCCTTTGCAGAGGTCCTAGTCAATTCAAGGTGGCGGGGAAGGGAATCGAACCCCTGACACGAGGATTTTCAGTCCTCTGCTCTACCAACTGAGCTACCCAGCCATTTGAGGTGTGCCTTGTTTCAAGGCTTGATTAGTATAACCAAGGACGCGTTCCGGTCAACCGAGAATTTCAAAAAAGTTTTTGAGCACAGCCTCGGTTCTTTAAATCGGCACGTCAGAGGCATCAGCCGGCAGCAAGAAGTTTTTCGCTCAGAGCCGCACGGGCAAACTCACTTGGCGTCATCCCCTCGGCAGCCGCCCGTCGACGAATGGCCTCCTTCATTCCCAGAGGAATCTTGACCGACAGCGTTGCCGTCCCCTCACCTGAGAGTGGGGGCCGTCCATGCACGATCCCACCAACGGTGTGTTCGCCATCCGGAAACTCTCCGCGCTCGTACGACTCGCACCACGCGTCAATCATTTCATCCGTTACAACCTGACCATTAGCGGCCGTATACGTCTTGCCCATCATCGACCCCTTTGCCGAGCCCGTTCAATCTCCTGCCAAAATTTCTTCTGGACTGGAGACAAGGCATGAATGATAAGCCCCCACGGACAAGCTCGACCGCGACAAGCTCCACGCTTCGTCCGTCTGGGAGCCATCCAATCGCAAGCCATCTCGGCGGCTCGTCCTTCGGCTCGCGACGAATGCACTCAGTAACCGCAAGCCAAGCGCTAAGCACCTGCTTTTCCGTCAGGTGCTTTTTAGCGTTGGGATGGATCTCAACATCCATGCATCTTCTCCTCCATCTTATCCAATTTCGTATGACGAAAGTCCGCTGTCGCCAATTCTTAAGCCGGCACGCGTTGGAGAGCAGGGGTCGAAACAATGATTGAAGGACGCTCTAGTACGGCCCAGGCGCCGGGGCAGGAGCACATACGCCAGGGACGTACGTTTTCGTAGCATACGAGGACATAGCCACGTGCATCGATAAAGGCGATATCGATGGGATAGGCCATAAAACACGTATGGACCGAAGAGCAGCGTGGAAATGCCATGACGAGCGGCAGACCGTTGGCGGCAACCGGACACCGTCCCAGCATGCCGCGCAGGCGCACGGCAAACGACTCCGCCACCGCAAACTCGGCCGGCGTCCAGCCCAACCTATTGAGTGCCCGCGCGTAGGCGATGTAGGACGAGACCGCGGTCACATGACCACCCCCGGACGCCATGGATCGACCGTCACCGCGCGCTCGTGCGACAACGTTGTCGGCGCCCCCAGCGGAACGCCAGCGATGCTGAGAGAAGTCGGCCACGGCTCATAGTGCATGGTGCAGGTGTAGGTCCTAAACGTACCGGATAGGGAGAGCAGGCCACCATCCGATGCCTCCGCGCCTTGCTCGCTCGACACTTCGATCTGCAAGTCATAGCCTTCCATGGCATTCAGAATTTGAGTCCGGACCGTCGCCGAGGCATCGACAGAGCTTTCGTCGCCCTCCCCGCTCGGCGCCACGGCGTGCGCCAACACGATGTCGGGCACCACGCGGTCGAAGCGCGCGACAGCGCTGGCATAGATCATGACGTTGTATACGATGAGTGCCAGCACCAGCAAAACGGGCGTAACCACTGCTATCTCCACCGTCGCTTGGGCGCGCTCCTCGCGCAGACGCATGCGGATACTCATTACGACCCACCGCCCAGAGCGCCAACCAGCGTGGCGACATCGACGGTGAGCGGGATGGAGCCGCCGCCGGGCAGAGGAATCTCCGCAAGCGTGAACACCGTACCGCTGATGGTGCGTTCGACTTGATATTCCAACGCCTCGCAAAGCGCCTTGGGATCGGTCACGCCCAACGGAATACTTCGCAGTTTGTCTTGCGCTTGAGAGAGACCAGCAATGTCAGACCCCGGGCTCTTAATGACGTTGGCGGAATCAGTCAGCACCGGCTTTCGCAGGCGCAAGTCGCACGGTTCCAAACCCAGCGCCGCCACGGACGCCGAAACGGTATCGCCGAGCCACGATGCGATGGAGCCCAACGCGCCGCTGCCCCCTCCTAGGCCTTTAATCATCTCGTCCATAAGTTCGTCGGCCGAACCTTGGATGTCTCCGTATCCCACAAGCAGCCGTCCCCAGACATCCATGACGCCATCGAGTACGCCGGCAACGCCACCCGAGCGTTCCTTCAATGTCGAGAAAAATCGCGAAAGCACGTTGTTTTGCGCCGTCGCCTCATCGGGCGCCAGCACCGCGGCAGAGATGGCACCGCGATCGCCAAGCCTGACTGCCGTGTTAAACGAAGAGTTGAGCTCATCGGGGCTCGAGATGGCACCCGAAACCGCAAAGGCAACCACGCCGTTGCGACCGGGCGGAGCGATACGCGGACGCTCGCCCGAAAGCGCTTTAATGGCCTGGTCAAACGCATTGCCCGCACGGTCGGCTTCGTCCTCGGTCTGACGCTCGAGCTCGAGCTCCTTGTTGCGACAGTCGACGTAGTCCTCCAGGGCGTCTTTAAACTTGTCAAAGTGATACTCGAAGCCGTTTTCGATAGAGGTTGAAGGCGCCGCAACAGCACCAAGCGACAAAACGCCAAAATGGCATTTGCTGCATTTATCCTGTCCATCGTAATCGGCAACCGAAGCAAATCCGCTCGGCGTCCCTTTCTTATAGTTAGGGCAGGTCGTCCCGTAATGCAGATACGCCTTGTCATCGTTCACGCTAGTCGGCCACACCGCATCGGTATAGAGTTCCGTCGCCCGAACCTCATCAGAGTTGCGCGGCAGCAGCGGAATATAGGAGGAAACCCTGTCTCCGTTCTCGGTTATATATGCCCGATCGACCTCCGCGTTCGCATAGGTATAAAACGCCTTACGCGCCGCAGACTCTGCCTTCATCTCGACACTCGAGCCCTGGGGCTTCTCATTTGTCAGACGCCAATGGTAGTAGTCCTTCGCGCGATCAAGGGCAACTTGAGGCTCCCACGTAACTGTCTCTTATACACATCTGAC
>USBX01000023.1 GCA_900552995.1 uncultured Collinsella sp. | reverse complement strand
GAGATTAGCGAGTGTCTCGTGGGCTCGGAGATGTGTATAAGAGACAGGCTTTGTGTACATCGCGACCGAGAACGAGCTCATTAAGATCGATTCGTCCACGGGCAAAAAGGTTGCCTCTGCGCCGCTTGCCTCCAAGGTGAGCTATACCTCTCGTCCGATCTATACCAATGGTCTTATCATCGTTCCGCTCAACGGCGGTGCGGTCCAGGCGATTACTGCTGACAAGCTGATCTGCAAGTGGCTGACGCCTGGTTTGACGGACTTGACGCAGAGCTCCTGCACCGTCGTTTCGGACGGCGAGTACGTCTATGTAGGCTCGGTCGATATTTCGTATGACGAGAATTACAACGCGACCTACGGCAACGGCTCCTTTGCGCGCATTAAGATTGCCACGGGCGAAGTTTCTTGGCAGAACATCGACCCTGCCGAGGGCTATTACTGGACTGGTGCGGCTTTGACGGATAAGTACGCCATTGTTCCTACGAGCGCGGGTACGCTTAAGTGCATTGATAAGACGACGGGCGATGTCGTTTCGACCATGAAGCTCGGCGCTCTCGCGAACGCCGACTGTGTCGCCGATCCGTCCAATGGTTCGACCTTCTATCAGATGACGCACGATGGAAAGCTCCATGTGATTTCGCTTTCGACGAAGGGCGTACTGAGCGAGCAGAAGACGGTCGACCTGGGTCTTACGAATAACATGAGCGCACCGGCGGTGGCTGGCGAAAACTTGATTGTCGGCGGACAGACGGCTACTGGCTCTGCTCTGGCTTTCTATAATCTGAAGACCGGTAAAACCACGATGGTCACCGCTGCTGACGGTAAAGAACTGCCGGCCGGATTTAACGGTATTGCTGCTACTCCGCTGGTGAGTGTTCAGGGCGGCAAGATCTATGTGTACTTCACCGTTAACAGCGCGGATAGCAAGGATTACGTCAACTACTCTGCTGGTGGTGGCGTGTATCGCTATACGCTCGGCGATGCAGAGGCGACGCAGATTTATGATGCGGCTGGCCATTACCAGCACTGCGACTCTCCGGTCATTACCGATGCATCTGGCAACCTGTACTACATCAATGATTCGGGTACTCTGTTCAAGCTGGGGGCTGTCGAGTCTTGGACGGTTGCCTTTAATTCCAACGGCGGGTCTGCTTGCGACACTAAGTTTGTTGCTACGGCCGACGGCAAGCTGGTCAAGCCGGCCGATCCGACGCGCGATGGCTATACTTTCAGCGGTTGGTATACCGATGAGGCTTGCACGCAGGCGTATGACTTTATCGCGCCGGTGACGGCCGATCTGACGCTGTATGCCAAGTGGACCAAGAATGCCACCAACCCTGGCGGCAATGGCGGTTCTGGCACTAATGGTGGCAACGGTGGCGCTGGCAACGGTTCCGGTGCTGGCACGGGCACGGGTTCCGGCTCCGGCACGAAGGGCCAGCAGGCCGGCGGCGCTATCGCCCCGGGTCATAAGCCGACGACCAAGACGACGGTGTCGACCAAGACCGAGACCAAGGACAACAAGTCCGACAAGAAGGACACCGATAAGTCTGATAAGAAGGACGAGAAGAAGTCTGACAAGAAGTCTGACAAGAAGGACAACAAGTCCGACAAGAAGTCCGATTCCAAGTCCGATACGGGTGCTGCTTCCACGACCACTGCTAAGAAGTCCTCTAGTGCCTCCGAGCAGGAGACTGGCACCAACCCGCTCGCCATTGTTGGCGTTGCCGCCGGCGTCATCGGTCTCGCCATCGTCGGCGTGTTCGTGTTCACCAAACGTCGGTAGGTGAGGGCTGTGTCCAATAAATCCAAGGACGCTGACCCCAAGCAACCAGATTCCTCGTTCATTCAGTTCGACGATGCAAAGCAACAGGGCGCCGCTTCGGCGGCGTCCGCCCCTCGTCGCAAGACGCTCCTCGGCGTCCTGACTGCCGCGTGCACCATTCTGATCGTCGTCTCGCTGGGTTTCGTCCATCCTTCCGAGAGCGGTGCCTGGTCCATCGACTGGATCATTCAGACCGTGACGGGGGAGAGCGTCGTAACCAAGGACACCAAGGTGTCTGGCTCGACTACGACTTCGGGCGAGGCCAGTTCCAAGGATTCTAAGTCATCGAATGACGCAAAAGATGAGTCCAAGCATTCTGATGAGTCCAAGTCCAAGGACGATTCCGAGTCTTCAAACAAGGAATCGGACAAGAACTCGGATAACAAGAAGTCCGAGGACCAGGACGGCAAGAAGTCTGGCGATAAATCCGCTGCCCAAAATACGGGAGTCGGTGATACTTCCAATGCGTCTGGCGGTGGCCAGTCGTCTGATGGAGCCTCCAGCTCTAATGGCGGAAGCGCTCCCTCGGGCGGACAGGGCGGCTCGCAGGAGTCCAACTACGTTACGGTGTCGGTTTCGGTCACATCGAGCGCCGTGGGCAATCCTGTGTCTTCTGGCGGCACCTTTACCTTTAACGAAGGTGCTACCGTCTACGATGCCCTGTGCGCGCTGGGCCTTTCTGTCAACGCACGCGGCTCGTCGTACGGCACGTATGTCTCCGCGATTGGTGGTTTGGCCGAGAAACAGTACGGCGGCACGAGCGGCTGGATGTACTCCGTCAACGGCACAACGCCCATGACGGCCTGCAGCAACTACGCTCTCTCCAACGGCGACAACGTGGTCTGGTATTACGTTACAGGCTAATGACCTCGACATAGCGCACCAAGCGGGCGGTTCGGACAAACATCCGGGCCGCCCGCTTTTCATGCGTAGAGGACTTGGTCGCCGGGTCTTTCGGCAAACAAAAAAACCGGTTGGAATGGGAATTCCAACCGGTTATACATTCAAGCAAATAGTGAATCGACTACGACCGTGCGCCCTCGAGGAAGAAGCGACGGCTGAAGTAGTTGTACCAGGTGACGAGGAACGTGGCGATGGCCTTCATGGCCTGGTAGCCGATGCTCAAAAACGTGACGCCCACAAACATGTACAGGTCGTTGAGGCCCAGGCCGATCACCGACAGGATAGTGAAGATCGTGAACTCGCGCTTGCGGCTCATGCCTTCGCGATGGTCGAACACGTACTTCATGCTGAGCCAGTAGTTGACCACAACGGAGGTGGTAAACGAGACCGTGGTGCTCATCAAAAAGTCGAGGTGAAACAGCTCGACGAGCGCAATGAGCATGCCCCAGTCGATGCCAAAGGAGATAAGACCCACGACAGCAAACTTGAGGAACTGCTTGGTATGAGGTTGTGCCAGTGCCTTGCGCACGTAATCACATCCAATGCGTTGATGAATCGAGCAGAGGATACTTTAGAGCTTTTGCAAGGGAAACGTAAGGTCCTTGCCAAGAACTATACGAACTCGCCAAATTTTCAAGAGCTAATCCGCAAACGTTGAAAATTTGCCCGTAAACGAGCAATGCCCGCGAACAACACAGCGCTCGACGCGCGTCATCCGTGGGCATTGTAAAGCTGTAAGGTTGCGAGTTACTTGGTCTCATCGCCTTCCAGGACGATCTTTCGGGTCACAAAGTTGTAGACCATGACAAGCGCGGTGGCGCAGATCTTGGCGATATTGGCCTCGAGTCCCAGGCCGGCGTTGAGCGCCAGCACGATGCCGTCGTTGAGCACCAAACCGATCACGGACAGCACGACAAAGATGATGAACTCGCGGCGGCGGCTCATGCCCTCCTTGTGCGCAAACACGTACTTCATGCTGGCGAGGTAGTTAAAGATGAGTGAGATGATAAAGCCGCTGGTGTTGGCGATTAGGATGTTGAGGCCCAGACCGTAGTGGAGCAGATTCATAATGCCAAAGTCGATGACCGTGGCAATGACGCCGACGACGCCAAACTTCATGATCTGCGCAAGGAGCTTTTGCATGGTACCTGCCTTATGGTGGCGCCGGGGCGCCGCGGGGATGACAAACTCAGCAAGTTTAGCCAATCCCCACGGGTGGGGCTAGGCGCGCTCCTCGATAGCACCGTTTCTATATGCATCGAGCAGCTGGCGCAGGTCCTGGATCTGGCTGCGGATCTTGGCGCCGGTATCGGTGTCGCTCACCATGCGGCGCCGGTCGGCCTCGTCAAAGCGGTTGGTCTCGCTTTCGATGTCCACGTTGCGCGTGAGCGCCTCGGCAACGGTGGTAAAGGCCTGATGCGACTTGAGGCGGCATCCGCGCGAGCTCGAGATGAGCGTGTAGCCGGCGATGCCCGTTTTGGGGTGGTAGGCGCGACAGAAACCGCCATCGATGACCAGCAGCTTACCGTTGGCGCGGATGGGCTGCTCGCCCTTGGTTGTTTTGACTGGGGTGTGGCCGTTGATGATATGGCCCGTCGGCGAGCAGGCCATGGGGACGACGTTGAACTCGCGCATGATGTCGTCGCAAACGGACGAAGACGTGGTGAGCGTGTAGTACGGGTCCATCGGCTCGACCCACGTGCTCTTATCGGCGATGTAGGCGCGCTCGAAGGTGCGTACCAGGCGTCCGCTGGCGGGTGAGTTAAAGCCAATCCACAGGTACCACATCCAGTCGAGAGCGTCGCGGTCGCCCACGCGCCAGGCACGGCGGGCGATGTGGTCGCAAAAATCGAGATAATCGCGGCCAGCGTGCCAGGTGCCCAGGCAGTTCATGCTGCTAAAGGTGCCGTCTTCGTTGAGCGGCACGCAGCCATGGAACAGCAGGTTGCCGTTGGTGACCTTGTACATCGAGCCGTGGGAATAGAGGAAATCGATATGGCGATGCAGGTGATCGGCGGTGACAAACTCGGACACGAGCTTGTCGATGATGTGCTGCTCCTGAGACGTGAGCGTATAGGGGTCCGTCGGGTCGACGGTGGGGAAGTCGTTGGTCGTGAGCGGCCACACGCTGCCGTCGGCGAGCGTGACCGTGCCGGTGTCGTGGTCGATCTTGTCGAGTAACAGGCGGTCGGTCATATCGAACTCGGGGTGGCGCTGGATAATCTGGCCCTCGAGCTTAAAGAGCAGCACGTTGATGGCCTTGATCAGCGGGGTGATGGACTCACCGGCGGTGTAGGTGGCATCGGCAAAGGCGACAAGCTCACGCAGCGAGATGCCGTAGTCGTTCTCCAGGATCTCGTAATTGTCGTAGCGCAGGTTGTTGCGCAACACCGTGGCGATGCAGGCGGGCTCACCGGCCGCAGCGCCCATCCACAGCACGTCGTGGTTGCCCCACTGGATGTCGAGTGAATGGTAGGTGAGCAGGCGGTCCATAATCTTGGCCGCGCCGCCACCGCGGTCGAAGATGTCGCCCACCAGGTGCAGGTGGTCGACGGCCAGGCGCTTGATGAGCGAGGCGAGCGACTCGATAAAGTCGTCGGCGCTGGCGGTCTCCAGGATGGACTCCACGATGCGCTCGTGATAGCGCACGCGATAGTTGTTCTCGTCCGGGTGCGTGTGCAACAACTCGTCGATGATATAGGCGTAATCGCGTGGGATGGCCTTACGCACCTTGGAGCGCGTATAACGGCTCGAAAGCGAGCGGGCAACCATAATGAGTTGGTCAAGCATCGTCTTGTACCAGGTGGGCGAGTCCTCGCGCTGGCTGCGGACCAGCTCGATCTTCTCGCGCGGGTAGTAGATGAGCGTGCACAGCTCGCCCTTCTCGTCAAAGGAGAGCGTTTCGCCAAAAATCTCGTCGACATGCTCGCGCACGACGCCCGAGCAGTTGTTGAGGATGTGCATAAAGGCTTCGTACTCGCCATGCACGTCGCTCATAAAATGCTCAGTGCCTTTGGGCAGGTTGAGGATGGCCGAGAGGTTGATGATCTCGGTAAACGCGGATTGCTCGGTGGGAAACTGTCTCGACAGCAGGCGCAGATACTTGAAGTCTTGCGGATTGCGATCGAATGCGACCATGAAACACCTTCCGATAGGGCTGGTAAAACTGATAAACAGCGTCAAACGTTTATCAGTATGCGCCGCTTTTGTTTCGATTTTGCGCCAGCGGCTGAATTGTCGGCTGAACGGTTTGGTAAATCGATTTAGTTGAGGTAGATATGGCGGTTGAGTGGAGACGACAGAGGGTGTTTTCTCAGATATTCATGCGTGGGGTCGGTGGAGACGATGGTGGTAAAGATGTTCGCTATTATTGCTTCGATTTGGTAAATAGTGGACATATGTACCGTATGTAGGCTCACTGTGCAATAATTTGCGCAGCAATGAGTAAGGAGCCTCATATGAGTGATTTTGTCCTGACCTGTGAATCTGCCGCCGACCGAACCCGTGAGTTCTTTGTGTCGCGCAATATCCCTGTCGTGTGTTTTCATTACGAGATCGACGATGTTGTCTATACGGACGATCTGTATCAGTCGATTACGCCGGACGAGTTTTTTGCCCAGATATCTGCGGGCGCCATGCCCAAGACGTCTCAGGTGAGCGTGGGTGAGTACGAGGAGTTTTGGGAGCCGTTTGTTGCCGAGGGTAAAGACGTGCTGCACCTGACGTTGTCGTCGGGTATTTCGGGCACGTATGGATCGGCCTGCGTTGCGGCGCAGATGCTCGCGGATCGCTATCCCCAGGGCGGCAAGGTTCGCGTCATCGATTCGCTGGCGGCGTCTTCGGGCTTTGGCCTGCTGGCGGAATGTGCCGCCGACGTTCGCGATAGCGGCGCTTCGCTCGACGAGACGGCCGCCTGGATCGAGGAGCACAAACTCAACCTGCACCACTGGTTCTTCTCGACCGATCTGTCGAGCTACCTGCGCGGCGGTCGCATTTCGGCTGCGAGCGCAATCATCGGCACGGCGCTTAAGATTTGCCCACTCATGACGGTCGATTGCGAAGGTAAGCTGTCGCCACGTGAGAAGATTCGCACTAAGAAGCGCGCGATTTCCGAGATGGCTAAGACCATGATGGCACACGTGCAGGACGGTGCGGATTATTCGGGTAAGTGCATCATGTCGCAGTCGGCGTGCCGCGAGGATGCCGAGGCGGTCGCGGCGCTGATTGAGGAACAGGTTCCGCAGCTTAAAGGCAAGATTGAGATCAATAACATCGGTACTCTGATTGGCTCGCATACCGGACCCGGTACGGTGGCGCTCTTCTTTATGGGCGACAAGCGCGTGGATTAATTTGCCCCATCACGTCGCTGCATGATTGCTCAAACGAAAACGGCCCGCCTCACGTTTGTGGGGCGGGCCAAGATGTTTTGCTAGCGTTTCTTTCCGCGGAAGAAAAAGCCGTGCAGTGAGGGCTTGAGCCCGCGGTTGGCGCGACGCTCCTCGACGCGCTCGTGGATCGAAGCGACGCGCTCGATGACTTCGTCGGGAATCGGCACGTCGGGATTCATGTTCTCGACCTGACTGACCTCGGCGGCGGCAACCTGGTCGATAATGGGTACATCGTCGTGCGAGATGACGGGCGTGGCGTCTTCCTTCATCTTGCGGTAGCGCTGCATCATGTCGGTCTGCAGCTGCTGGGCCGAAGGCGGCGTCCAAATGATGGCGTTGGCACCGGCGGCGATGGTTTCACGGATGCTCTCGGGCGTCTTGCCGCCCGGTGCGATGAGCGGCAGGTTGGGATAGTGCTCGCGCAGCTCGCGCAGGACCTGTGGCGTGTTCTTGCCGGCCGCGATGTTAAGAATCTTGGCGCCCGCGCGCACCTTTGCGTGAGCATCGTCGTCGCAACGTACGACCGTGGCGATGACGGGGATGTCGGCGATGTTGGTGATGTGCTCGACCATCTCGGCGGTGGCGGGGGAGTTGACCACACAGCCCGCCGCGCCCTGCATCTCGGAGACGGCTGCCATCTGAACGGAGCGCTTGCCGGTGGTGGTGCCACCGCCCACGCCTACGAAGACCGGGCACTCGGCGACGGTCAGCAGCGCCTGCGTAATGGCCGGCTGCGGCGTGAAGGGGTAAACGGCAAAGACGGCATCGGCATTGGAGTTGCGGATGACCGCGACGTCGGTGGTGTAGATGAGCGATTTGATACGACGGCCGAAGAGCGTGAAGCCGCTGGCCTCCTCAATCTCGTCAGGCATGCGAAGGGCCGCCTTGCGCAGGCGCCCGTCGATGGGCAGCGGCTCCATGGGAAGCAGTCCGTTGGGGGTCACGGCTACCTGGGGTTCGGTGAACTCGTCTGCGAGCTTGACCTCGGAGAAATCGACCGAGGCGACAATGTCCTCGTGAACCTCGGCGGGCACATCGATGGGGGCTTGGTCGTTTGCCGCGGCAGGCGTGTCGAAGGAGCTGGTGCCGACGAAGGCGTCGACGCGCTCATTTAGATCGTTGAGGGTATCCATGGAGGCTCGATTCTATGTGATGACGGCCGGCAGGGTGCCGGCAGCGTTGTGCTTGCTAAATCGTTTGACGAGTTGATTTTTCCCCGCCGCGTCCTCCGTTAGACCGAAGGGCCGGCGAACGTGAAGGAGCTGTGGTGGCGGTGATCGAGGTGCTATCTTGAAAGTCCCGTTTAAAAGAGAGGTGACGCGGTATGGAATTTTCGGCAATGTTGGGCTCGATTGGCCTATGCGTGGGCGCAATCGTTGCCGCCGCGGTCATCTACTTTGTGGTCACGGCCATTAAGGGCAAAAGGGCCGAACGCAAGGAGCGCGCGATGCTTAAACAGCATCGCGACCAGCAGAGCAAACGCGCACAGAGATAGCTTGTTGAGTTTTGGATCCGTGCGCTAGCTGCGTTTTCGGATCAGGGCAATGTAGAAGCCCTCAAATTCGCGGCTGGGCGGAATGGTGAGCGTGCCGGGCAGGCCGTTGGCGATGGCCGATACCTGACCCGCGGCAATGGCCTCGGTCAGGGCGTTGGACTCGATGCGCGGCTCCTCACCAGCTGCCTGGGCACGGCGTGCCTCACTTTCGCTTGGCGTGCCGTCGAGGGGGATGAGCTCGCAGTCCATATGCTTGTCGAGGGCCTCTTGCAGGGCGTCCTCGTTTTCCTGCGGCAAGATCGAACAAGTCGAATAGACGAGCGTGCCGCCCGGTTTGAGGGCTCCCATGGCGCGGTCCAGAAGCGCGCGCTGCGAGCGGGCGCACTTGCCAAGCAGCTGCTCGGTCAGGCCGCGCAGGCTTTTCTCGTTGCCGCTGATGACGGTGCCTGTGCCGGTGCAAGGAGCGTCGAGCAGGATGCGGTCAAAGCGGAAGAACTCGTCGAGCTCGCGTGCGTCGATGCGCATGACGGGCACGTTTTTTGCGCCTTGGCGGTGGAGGTTGGCTTCGAGCTTCTCGGCGCGGGGAATGCTCATCTCGCAGGCGGTAAGGTGCGCCTGCCCCTGCGTGAGGGCGGCGATCTGCGTCGTCTTGCCGCCGGGGGCCGCGCACATGTCCAGGATGTCCTCGCCGGCCTGGGCGCCCAAGACCAACGGCGGCATCATGGACGACAGACTTTGCAAGTAGATCTTGCCGTCGCGGTAGATGTCGAGGTCCCACAGGTCGGAAACCTGGGCCTCGGGCAGGATGAAGGCGTCTGGGTACCAGGCGACGGGGTTGTGGGCGATGCCGGCGGCATCGAGCGCCGCAGCGATGTCCTCGGCGGTTACCTTGAGCGTGTTGGCGCGCAGCGTGACCGGGCGTGTGGCTGCAGCACCGAAGCCCTCGATCATGAGCTCGGCATCGGCGGGCGCATAGGCGCCGGCGATCGTGTCGACCATAAAGCGCGGCAGGTCGGCGGCGCAGGGAAGGGCGGCAAGCTGGTCGGAAAGCTCGGTGGCGGCAAACTGCCTGAGCTTGAGCTCGGCCTTGACCTGCTTTTTCTGCTTACGACGACGCGGCTTGGACATCCGTCTTTCCTTCCCATTCCATTACATGTCGAGTGTTTTAGTACTGGCTCTCGTGCTTGCTAAAGAAGTCGAAGCGCGGGGGCAGCGGCTTCACGCGGTGCTCGCCGGGCTTCTCGCCCAGGCTCTCCACAAACTCGTCCGTGGAGGCAAAGATGTTATCCCAGCTAAAGAAGGCGACCGGATCGACGTCGAAGTACTCACAGATGAGCTCGCAGCCGGCCGGCACAATACCGTGCATGAGCACGGTTGCCACGCGCAACTCGGTAACTGTCTCTTATACACATCTGACGCTGCCGACGATAAGGCTCGTGTAGA
>USBX01000022.1 GCA_900552995.1 uncultured Collinsella sp. | reverse complement strand
ATCTACACGAGCCTTATCGTCGGCAGCGTCAGATGTGTATAAGAGACAGATCAAGCAGAGCACACGGCTTTTTGCGCCACTTTAAGACGTAATCGGGATGTGGCGAGAGGCCAAATTCGGAAGTGCGGGGAAAACCAAAGGAATGCTGACCAGACCCCCGTTTTAGGCTTCCGCGACCTGCGGTTTTGATACAAAAAAACCGCGTTGTGCTCGAAGGTTTTCGATTTTTCCCCGCACTTCTGTAATTACATCTCTGGATCGAGGGCGCAGGCAATGGTGACGACATCCACGATAGCGCCCCCCTATGCCTGATACCAAAATCGTTCCATAGGGACCCGTTTCCCAATGGGATGATTCTTCACAAAGGGCATTAAGGCGCATGAGAACATGGTAGAGGCAAGCAAGCGCGCTTCCACGTTTTCGCCCATGGTGACCACGGTATAATCCAACGAGACAAGCAACGAACGGGAAAGGCAGCGCGGATGAACCTGGGCAGCGAGAGCGAGACCGTCGAGTTCAAGAAGTCCACTGGCGAGCATAAAGAAGCACTGCAAGCCATCAGCGCCATGCTGAACAAGCACGGCCGCGGCGAGCTCTACTTCGGCGTGAAGGACAACGGCGATGTCATCGGCCAGGATGTCAGCGACGCAACGCTGCGCCAGGTGACGTCGTGGGTGTCCGACAAGATCGAGCCCGCGGTGTTCCCGACGGTCGAGTGCCTCGACGCCGATGATGGGCTGCGATACATCAAAATTGCCTTCTCAGGTGCCGACGCCCCCTACTCCGCCGACGGACGCTACTTCACCCGCGTGGGGACTTCGAACAAAGCGCTGTCGGCCTCGGAGCTGAGCGCCATGGTCGTCAAGCGTGAGCGCGCCCGTAGCCCGTGGGACTCGCTGCCGTCCGGCAGGCCCGTCTCCGACGCCGACGAGCAGGCGGTGCGTGACTTCGTCGCGCGCGGCGGCAGGGCCGGACGCGTGGGCGGCGGGTTCGCCGGCGTGGAGGACACCTTGGCAAGGCTCGACCTCGTCGCGCCCGACGGCAGCCTAAGAAACGCCGCGGTGGAGCTGTTCTGCGAGGGATCCGACACCTACCCCAGGATGAAGCTGGGGCTTCTGGGCGGCAACACCAAGGCCAAGATCCTCGACCTGCGCCGCGAGAGCGGCACCATGCTCAAGCTGCTCGACTTCGCCGAGTACTTCGTGACGTCGAACATCAGGCGCGAGTTCGTCATCGGCGAGACGGGCATGTACCGCAAGGAGATCCCCGAGATCCCGGCCGAGGCCATCCGCGAGGCGGTTGCCAACGCGCTGTGCCACCGCGACTACACCACCGGCACCGCCGTCGAGGTCAACGTGTTCATGGACACCGTCCAGATCGTGAGCCCGGGCCTGTTCCCCGAGGGCGACTCGCCGCAAGAGCACCTAGACGGTACCGCGAGCGAGTTCGGCCTCCGAAACCCCGCGATCGCGCGCACCCTGTTCCGCGCCGGCGTCATCGAGCAGTACGGCACGGGCATACCGCGCATCAAGGAGGCCTGCGAGGCAGCCGGCGTGAGGTTCCGCTTCGAGCAGACCGTCAACAGCACCGTCGTCGTCTTCGAGCGTCCTGGGTTGCAGAAAGCGGCCTTCAGGGGAACCGCGGCCGACAACCGACCGCTCCTCAGCGAGCGCGAACGAGCAGCGATGGCAATTGCCGCCGCTCAGGGGAAAATCACGACCTCCGACCTCGCGCGGGAGTCCAATGTCGGTAGGAAAACGGCCTCGAAGACTCTGAAAGACCTTGCCGGTCGAGGCCTGTTGGAATGGGTAGGGAAAAGCCCGAAAGACCCGCACCAGTTCTACAGGATGCCAAGCGAAGTTTGAGGCTGCAGGTCCTAGCCGGGAAACAGGCCCATTGCGTTTGCTGCCCTCCCCCTGCTGGGCACTACTGAGTAATCTACTGGGCACTGCTGAGTAATCTACTGAGTAGTGCCCAAGCGCGAGTTGGCAAGTCCGCCGAAGCCCAGAGAAACGGCTCCGAAGAATATACTGACCGCTACTGACCGCTACTGACCGCGGCATTCGGCAGGCCCGCCGAATGCCGCGGTCTCCCGAGACTAGCAGAGCCGCCCTTATTGTTAGCGCTGCCGAAGCAAGCCCTACTTCAGCAGCAACTTGAATTTTCGTGCGATGAGCCTCCCCGGAGCCAAGAGCCTTTTGCCCTAATCACAACACCGCAATTCAAGCACCGCAGAAAACTCCATTAGCGATGAACCAGCCACTTGAAGACGTGATCAAGGTGCGGCAAGGGGTCAAATTCGGAAGTGCGGGGAAAATCGAAGAAATGCTAACCAGGCCCCAGTTTTCGCTTCCGCGAACTGCGGTTTTGGTGCTAAAAATCGCGTTGTGCTCGAAGGTTCTCGATTTTCCCCGCACTTCCGTAATTACATCCTTGGATCGAGAGTGCGGGCAACAATGACGTCATCCGCGATAGCACCCAACAGTCACGGACGTACAAAAGGCCGTTGCCGGAAGCCTCCATACAACGACTCTTCTTTGCGCGCGCCACGCTCGCAATGCTCCATTAAATGTAACTAATTGATTTGCTATATACCATTCATAATGGCACATAGCAAATCAATTAGTTACATGTGGAGGCAGAACATGAGGGAGTACGTCGAGAAGCAGCTGCACACTAGAGTCGATTGCGAGCCCAACGACGCCTCGGAAATAACGACGCAAAACTCTTTCCGAAAGTGTAGGTGAGCGAAATGGCGACTCATGCATACGATGACCTTTATTCTTATCTAGCCGCATTCAAGAACAGCTCTCTTGCCGAAATAATTGCGTACCTAGAAGAACTGGGGCAAAGGAGGTTCGACGCCTTTATTAGGGGCCTTGCACCCCTTATCCCAATCGAAAAAATCGAAAATCAATCCCTGTTCAATTTTTCTGTTGACTCCACCCTTGAAGGAGGCAAATTCCCCTGCACTGACTATGCCTGTCGAGAGCAAAACATTTACCATTTGGCAAAGTTCTCAGCATTGTATGCAGATAAAACACTGATTCATTGCCCTATAGAATCGGCATTCGAAATGGGGCACGATGATTATGCCTCAGTCGATGAACTTGCATTCGGGATCTATTTGACCATGCGAGTCGAAGACATAGTCAAAGCTGGAATACTCGGATTTTCGAGCAATTACATTCCTCTTTGCAAAGATTGCCTAGCGCGACAAATCGAAAGAGAATCAAAAGCAAAAGGATTGATATCGAGTTATTGGGATGAACTCGTACGACAATTCTGTTCCTCTACCTCGTGCACTTTAAAACAAGCACCAGATGGGAATCTGTGTGTAGCGATTGAGGGAATGGATGCATATGGGTCCCATGATGAGATGGATGTCGATTTCCTGGTAATCCCGTCTGAATACGAATCGCTCTATGCAAGCCAAGGCGAAACGCGATTGGATAGAGACATGCTGGAGAAAGGCGGCATCTCGACTATCCTACTGCCTTTGTTGGACGATTGCTTTCAAGCCCTCGTCAATCCGTATTTTTCGAATAGCTCGTATTTAACCACTCGTCCAGCTCAGATTGAGTTCCTCGAGTCCGCAACTTCCACCCTTTATCCTCGAAAAGATCAGACCATACCCATTCGCCGGTTATCTTGCCCCCTCCCCATTGCTGAAAATGCAACGTTGCGTAGCATCCTTGATTGCCGCATTAGAAACGAAGAGTCGTTTCTTGTGTTTAGGGATACCTTGTCCAAAGGCCTGAGCGAAAGGCCCATCGACACCTCGACATTAGCTGACCTGAAGAACGACCTAATAGAGCCCGAGCTTCACAAGATATCTTTAGTGATGAAAAACGAGCGATCCCGATTAGTCACCTCCGCAGGCATTGAAGCCGCTATCGGAATTGCGAGCTTTACATTGGGGCAATACGGAATCGCATCACCTTCTGATGCCATGGCCTTCCTCGGGGCTGCCGACATAGGGGCCGTTGCATCTCAATCCGCAGATTTCTTGCGAGAAGCCAAGGCAAAAGAGAACCCCATGTATTTCCTCTGGAAGCTCAATAGAAACAACCGTCTGTAACCTAAGGGGCAGAACACCGCAGTCGCCGAGCATATCTCGATCATTAAATAAAGGCAGCACTAGAAAGGATGCGAATCGTGAAGAACCGATTCCCTTTCCGAATGCCTAATGCAGTAAAAATCACTGGTAGATCCGAGCAGTTTAACCAAGACGACAAGAGCGCGCTCAGATTGTTGTCTGCAGTAGCTAGCCAAGTATAGATACCATCCTGTTTCCAAATTCGGTCCTACGATAAACCCTTTCTTCTTTCTCAATTTCGTCGGGATCGTCGAAGATGAGCGTCGTATCTACTACGTCCCACTGCTGCCGATGGATATCCTCAATCAGCAATCCCAGCCCGGTTAATCGAAGAAGAACTTCTGCATCTCTGCCTCTGAGCGTCTGAAAAGTTTCCTTTTCTCGAAGCATTTCGTAGTCTCCAGGTAGAAATCTGTCCAAAGTCTCTGCAAACAAACGAAGATCGTCCCAGCTAATTTCTTTATCTAGGTAGGCCTCATAAATCTTTGCTAGTCGCCGCGCTTTGTCCTCCTCAATGTATCTTTCGAGCAGGATAAGCAGGTACTCAATATCGCGCTTCCTATTTGACTCTTCAAAGTATTGCTTGTACTTGTTCCATGAGCCATTTTCAAAAGAGTCGCGGTTGAACTCATCGAGGAAACACGCATACTTCTTCAGCAGATGCGCATTGTGGATATTGTTTCCGATTTTGTAGATGCTCACTAGGCTTGAGATGACGGGGATGTCCTTCAAGAACTCGTTTTGGAGAATTTCGTCCAGGCCAACCTCTGCGATATTCGAAATAAGTTCGAGAGAGTCGCTGCAAATAGTCGGCCTTGCGTCGTCTTGCAAGCGCGATAGACCGGCCTTAGTTGATTCCTCTGCGTTTACCATAAGATTACCTTTCATAATAATTTGCCAGTTTTGGCATGCGTTTGCAGCGCCGCTTTTCTGAAAGTGGCTCCAATTTAAATGCCATCCCCCGAATAGGCGCTCAGGTTCGATTCAACAAGTGCATTGGTTGAAAAGAGCTTTAGACCCCCTTCGCGGTAGAAGTCGCCTGTGCAGAGCAACCAAATCATCTTGTCGAGCTTGCAGGCAGTGGACTCGGGGTCCACGCCGCCCTTCCGCGCCGCGCGCGCGGCTTCGAAAT
Organism: uncultured Collinsella sp.; assembly: GCA_900552995.1. Lineage (GTDB taxonomy): Bacteria > Actinomycetota > Coriobacteriia > Coriobacteriales > Coriobacteriaceae > Collinsella. Next base: position 5,057 of record USBX01000022.1, on the reverse strand, counting down.
GGCAACGAGCCACTTCGGCCTCGCTGTCAGTGGTAGCGTAAAACTGAACAGTATTCAGCTGGCCGTTGACACAAACATCGACGAGTGGCTGCTGAACAAGCTCGACGACCTGATCAGGGCGATGCAGCTCGAGCTCATGGAGCTGCACCACGGTTCGTCCTCGACTGTCTTCTGCACGCAGTGCAGGTCGAAGGGCTAGGCAGGAGCCCCCGAGGCTTTTCCTAATTCTAGGTGTTAAAGTCGATTACTGCCTGCCGTGGAATAGCCTCCACTTTTCGTCTTCGATGTCTCTTTCAATTGAAGACCTCACTTTTAACAGCCATTCTCTGTGTTTTAAATATTCAACACCTGCGGGCAGCTGAGCAGCAATCGATTCAATCGCCTCAATCTCCTTGAGCTTTGCTGGAATAAAGCCTTTTTCTGGAGACCCGCTCATTGAAGATCGACGGAGATCCAAATCGTTGATCGATATCCCGTCTTTATCGAGCGACAGAATGAGGGTGATAGCCCTGACCCTCGCCTCGTCATTGCAATCGGACAAGGCCCAGCTAATTCTATCGAGACTATTTGCGTCGGCGATCCTTTCGCGGATGATATATTCCAGGCGCTCCCAAAAAATATCGCTCGAGAGCGCATTTGCGTCACGAACGGGAAACAAAGCGGCTATTTCAAACCTACCGAGTGGTTCGCTCAGCACTTCATCGATCAATGCTTTCAGCAGATTCCAAGCACGATTGTCCTGGACGGTCCAAAACGAGCTGATTCTTCGCAGGAGATCGTGCCTTTGTCGGTAGTCGAGGCTGGCAGCGTATTCCAAAAAACGGTCAATCATTGAACTGTCAAGGCGTAAAAGGCAGCGTAGGAAAGCGAGGTTATAGTCGAAAGAAGGGCGTCCTTCAAGTGCGAGAAAATACAGGTTGATAGCCGGTAAGGGATTGGATCCGAAGTACGAATCTAGAGCGGAGACGCGCTTTTCGTCTCCGCAGTTGCCGAAAAACCGCCAAACCCCATCATTGTGAGTGCGTTCGGAAAACCTAGAAGCATATTTGAGGATATAGCCAGGATGCTTTGGCTCGACTATCTCCAAATCTTCCAAGCAGAGATGCGTTCTGCCGTCATCGAGTCTTGCGAGGATCTCGTCGAGCTCCTCCTTGTCGGGCCCGTTCTTTATTGCTAGCAAATCAAGATAGTCAAACAGGGCCGGATGGTCACTCACGTCGATCACCGCGCCCAGCTCGTTTCTAAGGACCTTCCTGCCGATGGTTTCAGCAAGATGGTCAAGTGCTTCGTACGGGACGGGGATCGTCGAGGGCGACGAAGCGATATTGCGTGCGATTATGCTTGAGGCAGTATCTGGGGTCCTTTTGGCGATTTCCAGAAGGACTTTTCCGATAGCCCTGCCCGACTCCCACTCTTTATCGGAAATCTCATAATCTTCGGCTAGCTTTCCCAGGGCTTCGGTCAGTCGTTCTAGCGGTAACTCTTCCGCGGATATCCTCGGTTCTTTCTCTACGAGAGACTCGGAGTTCTCCAGGCCAAGTGCGTCGAATGTGCTCTGGCGGAACCCATCGAGGCTCAGAGGGGGATTCTGCGCGCATGTTTCGTAAATCTGGTTGATGCTTAAGCTGCATGAGAGATCGATTGTCGAGTCTTCGCTTATATATTTGGGGAATAGATCTTCGATCATCGAGAGCACCGAATGCATGTTTTCTGCATGCTCCGCTTCAGGTTCTTTGCCATAGAACGAGAAGTGCTGCCGAAAGGTGGATCTAACTTGCCTGCTGAATTCGGTTTCGACTAGAACGGAGAGCGCCCGGAAGCAATGGGCGTGGAGCTCGGCCAGCTCTGATGTGAAATTAAAGATCAGGGTGTTGTATGTGTACGTTATGCCGTTTTGCCGAACGCGCTGGACCCTTGAAGAGAGGTATGAACTCGTCAAGACGATCAGACATGCTGCAACATTGCGGGAATGCGATTGTTGATATTTTTGAGCGAGGGCATCGAGTTTGCTGTTTTCCAAATCGAATCCCGTACGATCGAAATCGTAAGCGAAAGCGCCGTCTTGCCCGCATGCCCAGTTGTACTCGGCCGCCCGCTCTGTGCCTCTTTCTACACACTTCACGAACAACTCGGAGGCTGTTTGCGAATACTCGCTCGAGTTCATCAGGGATACGGAAATATGCAGGGGCATAGATCCGTCCGATGTCGAATTCATGCCGAGAATTTCTTCCGATACGTCAGCGCAAGCAGCACTTTCGATGCGGTTTGAGGCAAAGGCGAGCGCCTGTACGGGGAGGAGTTGATTGAATGTGATTATGAACTGATCGGCAATTCGCTCATCCCGATTCTTTATTTCATCCCAAGCTTTCTCGCATTCCCTTCGAAGATAGTCGTACACGCTCGCACTTCCGCATACTTCAGCCATTGACTTGGCGGCTTTGAGATACGGCGCGTTCGGCATTTCTGCGGTATGCAGAATGAAATCTGCAAAACTGCCGTTCCCTTCTTTTGCGAAGTGGCGGCATATCAAGAAGTCGCGAAGATTCTGCTCTTCCATCCTTATGGCTAGCACGCCACCGGCTGAGGTAAGGATCGTGACGATTTCCTGGTCGTTCAATCTGGATGCAAAATCCCGAATCTCGGCGTCGTCGTACCCCAAGCCCAAGAGATCCTCATAACAAGGGTCTCCTTCAATAAGACCGCAGCAGTCGTAGATTGCAAGGATCTCTGCGAGACGTTGCTCTCTGCTGGAGTACCCAGCTAAGGCGGAATTCATATAGATGTTCAGAAGATCGTATGGCTCTTGGATGGCTTCGAAATTGCCGTCTGCTATGGGGCTTGCTGCCATGATAGCCAAGCGCAGGTTTCCGTTTGCGATTGCCGATACTCTCTCCCTCAGTGCTATGTTTTTTATGTTGTATTCGGTCTCGAGTATCGCTTCTATATTTTCCGCGGTTAGAGGCTCCAGCTCTATTTCTCTGAAATTTAGATAACTGCCGATTTTTGCGGTCAACTCGCTTCGGTGCATCTTCCTGCAGGTGAGGACAATCTTTAGCTTTTTGTTTTCCAAACAGATTCCCAGCAAGTGCTCAAGTGACAGGTTGCCGTTTGCATCATCGACTAGAAGGATAATGTTTTCCGACTCCGACAAAATCAGCTCGATATCATCGTCGAGATGCGATGAATACCTAGAGTCCAAGATAAGAAGATCCCAGTGATGCCGTTTGCTGAATGAGAGGCATGCGTCGAGGGCGATCTTGGTTTTCCCCGATCCAGACTGCCCCTGAATCACCACTGCCTTGTTTTGCTCTATCGATTCGACGATGACTGAAAACTCGGAATCCCTGTGCATGAGGAGCTTCGACAGGTCGGTTGAGAAACGGTCGTTCAGGCTTCGCTCGATGAAGCGGTCTGGGGCGATGAATGATCCCTTTCCGAGTGGAACGCCCAATACCGTATGCGCTAGCGCAGGGTATTTTCCATCAAGGTCGCTCGCAATTGTCTCTGGCCCGATTATTTCTATCCGTGGATCGATGGCACGGACCTCCTCGAGTACCAGAGGTGAAAGGCGAAAGTATGTGTGGCACAGGATGATTCGATCTATGAGTTGCGGATTGATTCCGGTTTTGCTCCTGTCGAGGCAGTCTTTAGCATCATTTAGCAGCTTATTGCGGATGTCGGAATTAGAGGTTGTGTATGCCGCGAAGAGGTAGTGTCCATTCTCTCCTACGGAGTACATGTCTGGCACTCCGGTCGTGGTTTTATCCGTGCCGCATTGGGATCCTAATTCAATGATGTTGTTAAGCGAATATCTCCTATATAGATACTGATTTGCTAGTGTTTGAAAACGCCCGCCTTCGATCTGCCTTAGCTCTTCTTGGATCTGATTTATATGGGACATTTTGCTCCTCGCGGTAAATTCGCCTTTTGATTTCTCTTTTCTTACTCTAGTCCGCCTACCTCAGCAAGCCTTACAAGCTCGAGGGACGAGTCGACGACGTCCTCGAAGTCAAGCCCCGCCGCATAGGCCCTCGGATAAGGCGAGCGGAGGGCGCGTGACCCCGTCGGAAATGGCCGCCGTTAGGTGCGTGTTCGAGAGCTGCGCGGCGGAGCTGGATGGAGCCTGGGCAAGGCATTAGGGCATCCTCGTCCTTGTCGTAAGACTGCCATTAGAAGATCTTCTGCAAATCCTAAGCCACGTTTCAACTTGGCAAAAGCTGCGGATCCTAGATATCGGCAAGACATTCGAGACTCTTGGATATGGCGTCGAAATAGATCCTTTGGTAATACTCCATGGTCTCGACCTTGCCGATCTCCGATCCGAGCCTCTTGGCCCAAGCTACGAGGGCCTTCCTGTCCTCGCCCTCGAGCGAGGCCGTGCACGACCTCATGTGGTCGCCCGGAAAAAGGACACTGTGCACAAGCCGAATATCTTCGGGAGGCATCTTCTCCATCGCCCTCGCGAGGAGGGAAGTGTCGAGGGAAATGAGCGACAGGATGGGTTCCGACCAGTCATCTGATTTCGAGAAAGCCAGATAGAGCTTCGTCGCGAATTGGTCGGGGGCGTTTTTCAGGACGTTGCCAAGAGACTCCGACTCCCGTTCGCGTAGCGTCGTCAAGGCGAGCTCCCTCAGCCTGTCGACCTCCTCCAAAGCCGGAATCTCATGCGCTTCGCTCGAGTCGAAAGGGATCTCCTGCCATTCGACTCGATTCTTTCCGATTGACCTCACTGCAGACTCGGGATCCCGTCCAATGGAGGATTCCATCGCCTTGACGAGCGGCGCGACCCCTTCGGGAAAGGCGTCAGCAAATTCCCCCGCAATGCCTTTGACGGCACGCAGGACGTCGGGATAGACGTCGAACGACAAGCCGCGGCTCCCGTCCCCGGGGACAATCCCGGCGACTATAGTCTCCACCATGCCAGGGACATCGGCATCGCGGAAAGTGGCGTGTCTGATGCCGTCGATACATTCAATAGCTTTCCGCGCGGCCGGCCCGTCGGGATGAAAGGTCGCAAGGTAATCTTCCAGGCAGGAACGAACATGCTTGGAATCGAC
>USBX01000021.1 GCA_900552995.1 uncultured Collinsella sp. | reverse complement strand
CGGAGATGTGTATAAGAGACAGGTGCACGCTCGGCGGCTGATCCGGTCCCACCGGGCCGCGCGGCAAGGAGATATATTGCCAGACCGCGAAGCCGTGTGGGACATCAATTCCACTCTTCACAAGTCCTACACAATACATGGCTTTCTATATAGGAAGTAGAAAGTCGAGTGCAGCAAGACCGCACGTATCAGATGATGACCCTTCGGTTAAGAGATATATAAAGATCGGTCACCTGTAAGCGTTTATCTACCCGCGCTTTTAGCAATGTAAACCGCGCTTCAGATAAAAAGAGGGAGCGCCGCGCACAACGCGACACTCCCCTAACGATTCAAGAGAATCTATTAAGCCTCGAGAGCCTTCTTGGCGATGGTGGCCAGCTCGTTGAAGGACTCGATGTCCTCGTAAGCCATCTGAGCCAGGACCTTGCGGTCGAGCTCGATGCCGGCAACCTTCAGGCCATGCATGAACTGAGAGTAAGAGATGTCGTTCAGGCGAGCAGCAGCGTTGATACGGGTAATCCAGAGAGAACGGATCTCGCGCTTCTTGTTGCGGCGATCACGATACTGATACTGCAGGGAGTGCTGGACCTGCTCTTTAGCATGCTTGTAAGTACGCGAAGCGGCACCGTAGTAACCCTTCGCACGGTGCATAACGGTACGGCGCTTCTTCTTGGCGGCAACAGCGCGCTTAATACGTGCCATGTTCTATCAACTCCTAGATGGTAAAACGAAAACGGGAACGCGAACTTAGGCGAGACGCGACTTGATGACCTTGCGGTCGGCAGCGGCGATCTCGGTCTCCTGACGGAAGCCACGCTTACGCTTGGTGGACTTCTTGCTCAGGATGTGGCTCTTGAAAGCCTTGGCGCGCATAAGCTTGCCGGTACCAGTCTTGCGGAAACGCTTCTTGGTGCCGCTGTGGGACTTCATCTTAGGCATGAAATACTCCTTAATCGGTTACAGAACACTAGTTACTTGCTATCGCTTGCCGCTTTATCCTCATCGAAGGCGCCCTTAATCGGGGCGAGCAGCATAAGCATGTTACGGCCTTCCATCTTAGGCTTGGACTCGACCGTAGCGTAAGGCTTGAGATCCTCGGCGAGACGCTCGAGAACGTTAAGGCCCTGCTCCGGGTGAGCCATCTCACGGCCGCGGAACATGATGGTGATCTTAACGCGCGCGCCCTTCTTGAGGAAACGCAGAACGTGGCCCTTCTTGGTCTCGTAGTCGCCAACGTCGATCTTGGGTCGGAACTTCATTTCCTTGACCTCGACCTTGGACTGGTTCTTACGAGCAGCCTTGGCCTTCATGGCCTGCTGGTACTTGAACTTACCGTAGTCCATGACCTTGCAGACCGGCGGCTCCGCGTTGGGAGCGATCTCGACCAGGTCGAGACCCTGATCGTCGGCGACGCGCTGAGCATCGCGGATGGCGAACAGGCCGAGCTGAGAGCCATCGACGCCAATCAAACGGCACGAAGATGCAGTAATCTCGTCGTTGATGCGGGTGTCATCAGACTTAGCTATTTTCCCTACCTCCATTCATAAAAAAATAACCCGGCGCTTCTCAGCAACCAGGTCGTACACATAGACATCCTCGATTTGAGGAAGAGAATCTAATTTGTATGACCAGTCAGCTGCTCATTGGCGCCAAAAGGTGGGAACCCTCGGGTTCCTCTTTAGGGCATTGCGGAAACAACGCTTTGCGAATAATAACACGTACAGCGCGTTATCACATTACGTACACGAAAAAGGGGGCCGCAACCCCCTTGAAGCGCAGGTGCATTTATGGTGCCCGAGGCGAGACTCGAAGGGACTTCGCTTCGCGAAGCCCCGGGCTTCGGGCGCATGGCGCCCTCGCCACGCTCCGCTACAAACAGGCCACAGGCCTGTTTGCTTAACGCTCCGCGCGCTCACGCGAGTTCGGCACGAAAAAGGGGGCCTTGACCCCCTTGAACGCTCACTTGCATGTATGGTGCCCGAGGCGAGACTCGAACTCGCACGTTGTTGCCAACGGTGGATTTTGAGTCCACTGCGTCTGCCAATTCCGCCACTCGGGCACGTAATGCGTGAGTTAGTTTATCACAGCTTTCTGTTGATTAGTCCGAAAATGGAACTTCGAGCATTTCGATAAGCTCAACCTTGCGTAACATCTCCCGCTTACGACATCCACGTCCGTCAACCGAGGCCTCGCCCATCTGGTTGTCATAGGGATCCTCGCGCATACCATCGAAAGCAGGCACAAATTCAGCCTGGAATCGATTGTTGGCCACCATACGCCACGGGTCGAGATTGCCAAAGTAGTGACGGCGGCGCCGCTCCTCCCCCATCCTGCGAGCAGAAGATCCAAATGACACGTCGGCGTTGAGCCAACCGGTCTGCGGCGTATAGAACTCTGCCCAGTCGTGCGACCCCACCGAATCGGCCGCAACATACAGGCCGCTCTGCCAACGGGCGGGCACACCGGCAATACGGCACATGGTGATAAACGTAAGCGCCATAACACCGCAATCACCGCGAAGCGAATGCGCACAGTCATCGGCAATAGATCCCAAAAGCAAGTACGGCGGCTGATAGCGATAGTCGATATACTGCGTCAGGTAATCATAGATAGCACGGGCGCGATCGAGCGGATCCACGAGTCCCTCAACAACACCGGCCGTCAGCTGCTGCAGATACGGCGTGAATGCAATGTGCGGACGATCCTCGGAAATATCCTCGGGCAGAGGCGCGTCCATACGCGGATGAACCGGAAGTGTGCCACCGTAGACATCACAATAAGCAGCATCGATGTGATAACGATAGGTCACCGAGAATGAGCGCTCACTCGAAGAAGACCACGAGGCGGTGCGCGCCGAAGCGTTCGCGGGAGCAACAGCACCCTCCGGCGTCATGTCGAGAATCTCGACCCGAAACTGCTGACGGCAGGCAGCCGCGACGGGAAGCCAAGCGCAAACGGTCTCCCCCTCCAGAGCGCCGGGGACAGACACGGACGCTTTAAGCGTAATGACGCGAGCCAATCCGTTTTGTGACTCCATCTCCTTGAGCATCTCGTTGCGCAGTGCAATTCCGTCCGTAGGATCGGGCCGCATGCCGGGAACCTCTTTGGGATATACGCGAAGCGAATCGAGGAAGTTGTCGAGAACGAACAGCTCGCCATCGATAAAGCGCCAGTCAATACGCTTACGGTCAATCAGATCGTCAAACTGCTCCTCGGTAAACTCAGGCCACTCCTCGCGAATCATCGCAATAGCTCGATCGCGCGACACCGAAAAATGAAGCGGCGTCTCAAGCATGCGATACCGCTCGGCACGAACGCAGGCAGCAAGCGAGGGATCGGGATTCTGCCCCAAAAGACGATCACAAGCCGCAACAGCCTGCGTCAAATATCCGGCATCCTTGAGACGAAGAATCTCGGGCGGCAGTCCAATATCGAGATGACGGAAATCATCACAGCAAACATCAACAGAGCAACCAACAGGACCCTCGTCAATGACCTTCCCATCCGAAGGCAGCACATTAATAACAGCCATACCAAACTCCAAGTCATTAGAACTCTTGAAGCCCATTGTAGCGAGATAAAAAAGAAAGCCCCAATAAAGGAACCCTCAACACCGATAAACGGTACCTAGAAAAAATGAATTCAGCCCAGTAACCCTGTAGCGAGTTAACGAAGGAGGCCCCGTTTCCCCGGAGTTGATTCCGTCGCGCGACTTCTAGCGAAGCCAGTAGCCACCTTAATTCAGACTCGTAACCCTGCGGCGTTAAACGAAGGAAGCCCCGTCCCCCGGAACTGTTTCCTTGGCGCGACTTCTGGCGAAGCCAGGTGAGCGCAAAGGAAACAGTGTAGGGGGACGGGGCTTCCGACGGGAAGTTTAGCGACGCTTACGCCTTGTTGACGGAGCCAAACTCCTCCATGAGCTCCTTGGTGCGGGCAACGATGTTGTCGCGACCAGGCTTGAGGAGCTTGCGGGGGTCAAAGCCCTTGCCCTGCTGATCCTTGCCAGCCTCGATATACTCGCGAACGCCCTTGGCGAAGACGAGCTGCAGATCGGTGTTGACGTTGATCTTGGAGATACCCAGGGAGATGGCCTTCTTGATCTGATCCTCGGGGATGCCGGTGCCACCGTGCAGGACGAGGGGCAGGTCGCCGGTCTGAGCCTTGATCTCGCCCAGGCGCTCGAAGGAAAGGCCAGCCCAGTCGGCAGGGTACACGCCGTGGATGTTGCCGATACCGCAGGCGAGGAAGTCGACGCCCAGGTCAGCAATCTGCTTGCACTCAGCAGGATCAGCGAGCTCGCCGCTGGAGGTCACGCCGTCCTCGGTGCCGCCGATGCCGCCGACCTCGGCCTCGATGGACATGCCCTTGGAGTGGGCAAGCTCAACGAGCTCCTTGGTGCGGTCGAGGTTAAGCTGGAAGGTCTCCTCGTGAGAGCCGTCATACATGATGGACGTGAAGCCGGCCTCGATGCACTTGAAGCAATCCTCGTAAGAACCGTGATCGAGGTGAAGGGCGACGGGAACGGTAACGCCCGTGGCCTCGACGGCAGCCTTGACCATGTCGGCGCAGACCTTGAAACCGCCCATCCACTTAGCGGCACCAGCGGTGCACTGAAGGATCAGCGGAGACTTGGCCTCCTCGGCGGCCTGGAGAATAGCCAGGGTCCACTCGAGGTTGTTGGTGTTGAAGGCACCGAGACCGTACTTGCCGGCCTCGGCCTTCTTGAGCATGTCTGCTGCGTTGACGAGCATAAAAGAAACCTCCTGTAAGGTTGCTCCGATAACGCCTGAGATTTTACCACGACATACCCGAGCATAAACGTTCGTTTGTTCACGAATACCATCCGATTGGACAAATTTTGACCGTTTGCCCCACAGAATCGACCCACTGGGGAAAATAGCTTGACGATTGAGCGGTCTTCGTGGTTCGAAAGACGGCTTCGAGCCTACATCTGCATAAACGGGTTCTGCATAAGTTCGCGCGCCATCGTGGTCGAATCGCCATGGCCCGTCAAGCAAACGGTATCGGGCGGAAGCATCTTGGCAAGTTTGGAGAGCGAGCGCATAATCGCCGCCTCGTCACCGCCGGAAAGATCGGTACGACCGTGGCTGCCCGGGAAAAGCGTGTCGCCCACAAAGGCGATGTTTCCCTGCTCGGTCGCGGCGAACAGGACAATGCCGCCCGGCGTATGCCCCGGCGTCTCGATCACCTGCAGGCAGACGTCGCCCACCTCGATTGTATCGCCCTCGGCAAGCAAACGCGTCGGCTCACCCGGATCGGGCGTCTCGATACCCCACATGGCGCGCTGCTCCTCGATATTTGCGCGAGGTACCGTCACGTCCTTAGCGCACAACTCATATAGTGCGCTGTCGCCAACAACAGCTCGAACCCCGGCAACCCCGCCAACATGGTCGGCATGACCGTGCGTGCAGACAGAGCCGAGTACGCGCACCTCGGGATGTGCGGTGCGGATATGCTCCACAAGACGCTCGCCCTCCCACGCCGGATCGACGATTAAGCACTCGTCATTCGAAATCACGGCGTAGCTGTTGGTCTGAATCGGGCCGTTGACGAGCGCCTCAATCGAAGCCGTGCCTCGGGGTGTCAGGTCCAAAGTCATATCGTCCATGCGCACACCCTCCTTCTAAAATACGTTCGAGGCACCAAACGATGCCTCGAACGTCACCAATATCTATGATGCTGAGAGGCTCTCGTACCTACACACGGCGCTTGAGTTGCGCTCCGCCCTCGCCGGGCATAAGGCGGCGAGCGTCGTAGACCGAATCGACGCTGCTGATGGAAGCCAGCAGCGGATCCAGACCACTCGCGTCCGAGATCTCGACCATAAAGCGCAGAGTTGCAATACCCTCGCGGTTGGTCGACGTGGCGGCAGAAAGGATGTTGCCGCCCGCATCGCCAATGGCAATGGTGACATCCTTGAGCAGGCCCATGCGGTCCAGGCACTCGACCACGATCTCGACCTGGAAGAGGGTGTCGGCAGCGCCGTCCCACTCCACATCGATCATGCGCTCGGGATGTTCCATGAGGCCCTTGACGTTGGGGCAGTTGGCGCGATGTACCGAAACGCCACGACCGCGCGTGATGAAGCCGACGATGTCGTCGCCCGTCACGGGGTTGCAGCAATGAGCCAGACGGACCAGCAGGCCGCTGTTGCTCTCGCCCTTGACGATAATGCCGTTACTTGCGCTCTTGCCGCGCTTTTGCGGCTTGCGGTTGGAGCCGCGAGCAGGCTGTTTCACGACCTCGGCGATAGCCTCGGCCTTGGTGAGCTGTTCCTCGGGCTTGGGGTCCAAGATTTGCTCGACCTTATTGCCCACAGCGCGCGGGGCAACCTTGCCGGCGCCGACGGCGGCAAACAGGTCCTCGAGCTGCTTGAAGTTAAACTGCTCCGCCACGGCGTTGAGTGCACGCGTTGAACGCGGCGTAGAAATGCCATAGCCACGCTTACGCAGGTCCTTGGCCAGCATATCGCGACCAGCAGCAGCGTCGTCGTCCTTGGTCGCAGCGGCAAAATAGCGGCGGATCTTTGACTTGGCGGAAGGTGTCTTAACGATCTTGAGCCAATCACGCGACGGCTTGGAACTCTTGTTAGTCAGGATCTCGACACGGTCACCCGTCTTAATCTCGTGCGTGAGCGGAGCCACCGCACCGTTGATTTTGGCGCCGACGCAATGGTTTCCCACCTCGGTGTGAACGGCATAGGCAAAGTCGAGCGGCGTGGAGCCGGCACGAAGCGCCATGACCTCGCCCTTGGGCGTAAAGACGAAGATCTCCTGATCGAAGAGGTCGACCTTCAGCGAATGCAGGTATTCCTTGGCGTCGGTGATCTCATCAGACGCAGCCCAATCGAGCGAATGCTTGAGCCAGTTGATCTGGTCGTCCAAACGTTGAGCGTCATTGGTCTTGGAAGCAGACGATCCGCCCGACTTCTTATAGAGCCAGTGGGCGGCAATGCCGTACTCGGCCTGCTCATGCATCTCGTAGGTTCGAATCTGAATCTCGAGCGGACGAGCCGTAGGGCCGATGACCGTCGTGTGGAGCGACTGGTAGTTATTGACCTTGGGCATGGCGATATAGTCTTTAAAGCGACCAGGCATGGGGTGCCACAGCGTATGCACCGCACCGAGCGTGGAGTAGCAATCGCGCACCGAATGGGTAATAACGCGCAGCGCCACCAGGTCGTAGATCTCGGAGAACTCCTTGCCCTTGCGCTTCATCTTTTGGTAGATGGACCAATAGTGCTTGGAGCGGCCGTTGATCTGGAAGTCCTCCAGACCAATGCGGTTGAGCTCATCGGTAAGCGTCTTGATGGTCTCGGCAAGGTAGCGCTCGCGGACCTCGCGCGACTCAGCCACCATGCGCGCGATGCGCTGGTAGGCATCGGGCTCCAGGTAGAAGAAAGACAGGTCCTCGAGCTCCCACTTAATAGAGCTCATGCCCAGGCGGTCGGCCAAGGGCGCGTACACGTCCATGGTCTCGCGAGCCTTAAACAGGCGACGATCCTCGCGCAGGGCTGCCAGCGTTCGCATGTTGTGCAGACGGTCGGCAAGTTTAACGATGATGACGCGAATGTCCTTGGACATGGCGAGGAACATCTTGCGGAGCGTGAGCGCCTGCTTCTCGTCCATGCTGTCGACTTCGATGTTGGTGAGCTTGGTCACGCCATCGACGAGCTCGGCCACCGTATCGCCAAACAGGCCGGAAACATCGGTGAGCGAGGTCTCGGTATCCTCGACGGTATCGTGCAGCAGCGCGGCACACACCACATCGCAGTCCATCTTGAGATCGGCCAAAATGATGGCAACCTCGACGGGATGGTTAATGTACATCTCGCCCGAGCGGCGCTTTTGGTTGCAGTGCTTCTCGGCGGCAAAGCAGTAGGCCTGCTCAACCTTAGAAAAGTCGTCCTCATTCATATATTTGAGGCACAGGCGCTCCAGCTTGTCGTAGCTGTCCGCCATAATCTCGGGCGGCAGCTCATCGGCATGCTTATAGTGCTCCATCTCCGAAAACGGCTGGAGGGTGGAATCATGGGCGGTACGGGCTGCGGCATCCATCGAGGTCCCCTTCCCCTAGGCCCGCGGTACGATCGGGCGGTTAACTTTGGCTAGCATATCAGAAGCGCACGAATCGAGCGCCCAGCTCCGGAAAGCCGAGAACTCCATGCGCGAGCGCAAGCCCTCCAAATAGCGAATTGACCTGCTCAATTGCACGCGGCCGGGGTTTTCGGCCATCGCGATACGACGAGTGTCGTCAAACCCCGAAACGCGACAGAAACCAAGCTCTTCGAAGATTCCCAGGCCGCTTTCCACCGAACGCTCGTCGACCGGCGTGCGAGCATCGATGGCAAGGCACATCTGCGCGATGTCGATATCGCTCGCGCTAAAGGAATCGTCCCCCGTCTTGCCGCGGTTGGAGCGCCACATGGTCTGCAGCGCGCGATAGAGCGTGACGAGCTCGTCGCGCTCGGGCGCATAGCAGTCGAGCAGGCGCTCGTTAATGCGGGCGTCGCGCGACGAATAGAGCAGATGGATCACGGCGGGTTGGCCATCGCGACCGGCGCGGCCGCTCATCTGGTTAAACTCAATGCCGCCAAACGGCATGTGATAGAGCACGACATGGCGGATATCGGGCAGGTTGACGCCCTCGCCAAAGGCAGATGTCGAGACGATGCAGCTGAGGCTTCCGTCTCGGAATGCTTCCTCCACGCGATGGCGATCAGAACGCGCAAGCCCCGCGTTATAGAACGCGATATGGGTTGCGCAATCGGGCACACGTTTGCGCAACGTCTTGGCGAGCGCCACGGACTGGTCGCGTGAATTGACGTAGATGACGGTCTTTTCCCCCGTCGCCACGATTGACACCAGGCGGTTCTCGCGGCTCGCAAGATCTCGGTCATCCTCGAGCTGCAAGTTCTCGCGCACCGTCTCGTCGACCACCGTGCGAGTGATCGGCAGCATGCGGGCAAGCTCGGCCACGACCGGAGCCGTCGCGGTGGCCGTCGCAGCCATAACGACCGGGTCGCCCAGGGCTTTGAGGATATCGGGCATGTCGAGATAGGCGCTGCGGTCGCCGCCCTTGGCAAGGCCGGCATGGTGCGCCTCGTCGATAACGACAAAGCCGATGCGGCCCGAACGTACGAAGCGGTCACGGTGGATAGATAGGAACTCGGGCGTCGTGAGCACGATACCGATGCGGCCCGAAGCTAGGCCGGCGAACACGTCATCGCGTGCGGCCTCCACGGTCTCGCCGGTCAGCACGCCAACGCCAATACCGAGCGCTGCCATCGTCGACGAGAGGTGATAGGCCTGGTCGGCAACAAGCGCACGCAGCGGATAGACAAAGATGCTCGCACGTCCGCGAAGCACCGCCTCACGCGCGGCATGCACATGGAAGATGAGCGACTTGCCGCGGCCCGTTCCCATAACCGCCAAGACACTCTGGTGATCGGCCAAGGCGTCGAGCGCCTCAACCTGAGCGCGGTGCGGCTGGTTCGAGCCGATAAAGCTATGGATAAGCGAGCGCGTCAGCTCGGTATAAGAAAGCTGGGCAAGCGTCTCGCGCTTGCGCGACTCCAGGCGCAGATCGGAGTCCACCGGCTGCGCGCCACGACGAAGCTCGCATGCCGGATCGTCGACGCTGGGCAGCGTGCTATCGCGGACCAGAACATCCTTGACCATGAGCTTGGGCTTCACACGACCCTGCCAATGCTCGGCAACGGCCTCGAACACCAAGTCGACGGCGCTGTCGCAATTGATAAGCCTGTCGATCTGCGGTACACGAAACATGATGGCCGGCACACTCGCAGCGCCATCCGTCGCCACGAAGCGCATATGCTCGCCGGTCTTACCCACCACGGCGCGATCACACATCGTCACGCCCTCGGCAGCCAGCAGCGGCACCTTATTACCCTGGCCAAACGGCTCAAGGCGGGAAATCTGCTCGATGGTCTCGATATTCAATTCGGAAAGGTCGACCGTGGCGGCAACCTCGTCGGTGTCCTCAAAGTCCTCGGCGGGAAGCTCGGACAACACGGCGGAAAGGCGACGGCGGAACTCATCGAGCTTGGATGCCTCGATGGTCACACCCACCGCACCAGCATGTCCGCCGCGACGAATCATCAGGTCGGAACAGCGCTCGATGGCGTCAAACAGGTTAACTTTGCCCACCGAGCGACCAGAGCCGCGCGCGATACCGTCCTCGATCGAGAACAGCAGCGCCGGCACGTGGTAGCGGTTGGTCAGACGGCTGTCTCTTATACACATCTCCGAGCCCACGAGACACTCGCTAATCTCGTA
>USBX01000020.1 GCA_900552995.1 uncultured Collinsella sp. | reverse complement strand
ATTTTAGATCTATATGGCCAATTCGAGCCCTCACCATGGCAATTGTTGCAGCTGGGTTTCTTTTCATTAAGATTTCACTTTGGTAAATCCCCGCCCCTAAGCATTAAACCCGAAGTCCAGCGAGTGGGCCGCTGTTGACGTGGCGATGCTTGGATTGGCGCGCACGCACTCAAAATCGGCAACAAAAAAGCCGCCCGAAGGCGGCTATCTTGTGCAATGGAGCCAGCGACCGGGCTCGAACCGGTGACCCCCGCTTTACGAGAGCGGTGCTCTACCAACTGAGCTACGCTGGCGGCCATGTGATGGCGCAACTGAGGCGTCAACGGCTGTCTATGATACGGGACATCGCAAATCCGCGCAAGTGTTCTGACGGCTTTTCTCACTTTAAATGCACTAATATTGGAGGCGTGATGTCTGCGGCGTCCATTAGGCGCTTGACCTGCTGTTGAGTTGGTGGCCGACGTCCCGCTCGTATGGGTCTCAAACAGAATGGGGCAGCCATGGCTCAACCCAAGATCCTTCTCACGCGTATCGATGATCGTTTTATTTACGGTCAAGACGTTAAGCTGTGGAACGAAGCCGTGGGTTCCAACCTTGTCCTAATCGTCAACGATGAGATCGCGGCGGATTCGCGCCAATGGGCACCAATGAGGGTGGCGGCGCCAGAAGGCGTCTGGACAAGGTTTTTCTCGGTACAAAGGACTATCGACATCATTTATACTGCAACGCCGCGTCAATTGATCTTGATTATGGTTGCCTCGCCTGCCGACGCGCTCGCGCTGGTTAAGGGTGGTGTGCCAATAGCCAAGATCAGCATCGGCCATATGCAGGCAGGGGAGGGCAAGCGTCTTGTGACGCCCGCGGTTGCCATTGACGATGCAGACGTCGCCGCCCTCAAAGAACTCCAGGCGCTCGGCATAGAGTTGGAAATCCGCTATCTCCCCACCTCCGACCCCGATCCCATCCAACTAGTCATCGGGGACGTTCTTAAGCGACTAGTCATTCAAGAACGTTCAATGACTGCATCACGGCCTGAGTCGTTCGCAATAACGGCTCTTAAATCTGCTTCGATAATTCAATTGCGTAAATATGGTTAATCAAATAATCGAAATTTGGTTAAACAGAAACTGTAAATTTGGTTAAACGTGCTGGTAGCAATGGTGATGAATGCGTCATTTTGGTCGCTGCTGGAAACAACCCGCCGGTTTCGAAAGTCGTGATCATCGGGTTTGGTTCGCAAGCCTATGTTACCGAGCGTGGCGTCCAAGTTGTTCCGCTGGATGTTCTCGCGCCGTAACGCGACGGTCGAAGCGGGACGGACGCCACCATTGCGCGCGAGGACACGGCATCATCGATGATGCTGCGGCCACATTCGGCAAAGAGTGTCCCCAACGACTAGTCATTCAAGAACGTCCCCAATGACTAGATAGAAAAGCGCCCGCCGGCGGTGGTGCCGGCGGGCGCTGCTGTGCGATATGTCGCGTTATGGGCTTAGTGCCTCATAAAGTGGTACTCGATCACATTGCTGTAGGGGTGACCTGGGCCCACAATGCCCTGCGGGAACAGCGGCTGGTGCGGCGTGTCGGGGTACATCTCTGCCTCGAGGGCAAAGCCGGCGCCCCAGCCATAGTTGGCGTCGTCCTTGGCATGCTCGTCGCCCAGCCAGTTGCCGGTGTAGAGCTGCACGCCCGGGGCGGTGGTGTAGTAGTCCAGCTCGCGGCCGGTCCACATCTCCTCAACATGCAGGGCGCGGCGCAGGTTGCGGCCGTACTGATAGCCATCGATACACAGGCAGTGATCGTAGCCGCGTGCCTGCTTAATCTGCGGGTCGTCGGCCTCCATGCCGGGTGCGACGGGACGCAGCTCGCGAAAGTCAAACGGTGTTCCCTCGACTGGAGCAATCTCGCCGGTGGGAATGTTCTGGTCATCAATGGGCAGGTAGTGGGCGGCGTTGGCAACAAAGAAGTGCTCACAGTCCATGCCGGCGTTATGACCGGCAAGGTTAAAGTACGTGTGGTTGGTCATGGACACGTAGGTGGCGCGGTCGCTCTCGCAGCCATACTCGATACGGAAACGTCCGGTGCGTGTAACGGCAAACACGGCCGTAAAGGTGCGGTTGCCGGGAAGACCCAGCTCGCCATCCTCAAGCGAGGTGGTCATGCGCACGGCGTTGTGGACCTCGTCGAGCTCAGCATCCCACACGCGTTTATGCAGGCCGTGCTCAAGATCGCTGTGCAGGTTGTTGGCGCCCTCGTTGGCGGGCATATGCCAGTCCGTGCCGTCGATGGTGATCGTGGCACCCGCAGTGCGGTTGGCCACGGGGCCGATGGTCGCGCCAAAGCAGGCGGGGTTGTCAAAGTAATCCTCGAGCTTATCGAAGCCCAACACCACATCGCGCACGTTGCCGGGAATGTCGGGTACATCGATACTCAGCACGGTGGCGCCATAGTCCATAATGCGAACGCAGATCTCGGGCCCGTTGAGGGTGTAACGATGAACGGGGGTACCGCACGGCGCGGTGCCGAAAAGCTCGGAAGTGATCATTTAGTTCCTAACATCGAGGTATTCCGGACAAACTGTAGCGCGAACAGGCAAGATTATCACTACACCCCACTAAAGCAGGGGGTATTTTTCTCAAAAAAGTGATGATTGGAGCTGTGCGGGCGTTCATTTTTGACGCGCACGAGTCTGATACAATTTGTTCGTTACTGTTTGAATGATATGCGCGCAAAGAACGGCGAGGATTCATCGTGATTAAGGCAGAACGACAGGATAAGGTTCGGCAACTGCTCGAAGAGCAGGGCACGGTCTCGGTCAAGGAGATTTCGGATGCACTGGGCGTCTCGGATATGACGATCCGCCGCGATCTTGAGGAGCTTGCAAGCCTGGGCGAGATCGAGCGCGTGCACGGCGGAGCCCGTAGTGCGCAGGGTCGTCCGCACGCTATGTTGCGCCATGAGTATTCGCACAGCGAAAAGCGCACTAAGCATGCCGAGGAAAAGCTGCAGATTGCGCGCCGTGCTGTGGAGCTCATCGAGGAGGGCTCGACCATCTTTTTGGGTACGGGCACCACGGTTGAGCAGATGGCTTCGATGCTGCCGACGTTTCGCCTGCGTATCGTGACCAATTCGCTTTCGGTGTTTAACCTGCTCGAGGCGCGCGAAGACTGCGACCTGTGCCTCGTGGGCGGTATGTACCGCCGCCGCACCGCCGCTTTTGTGGGGCCGACGGCCGAGGATACCCTGCGTGCGCTGGGCATCGATGCGGCGTTTATCGGCGCCAACGGCATTCTGGATGGCGACGTGTCTACGTCCAACATGGATGAGGGCCGTATCCAGCAGCTCGCTTTTAGCAAGGCAGACTCGCGTTATCTGATCGCCGACTCCAGCAAAATCGGCAAGCGCGACTTCTATACCTTCTGCCGTGTGGACAATTTGGACGCCGTGGTGTGCGAGCCGGGTATTACCGACGAGGACCGCGCCACCATCGAGGAGCACACGCAGGTCATCTGCTAGCTTAGGTGTTACAGATTGAGATTTTCTGACCGGACGTCCTGTTTGTCTCGATCTGTAACAGCTGGGACCGAAAACCCCTGCTAGATGTTACAGATCGAGACAAACGGCCTGTTCGAACCGAGCCAAAACAAATAGGCCGCATGCGAACCCGTGGAGGGATTCTCATGCGGCCGACAGGGGGTATGCGGCGGAAACTAGGCCATGAGCAGGCCGGTCTCCGCGACGTTCTTGTACCAGTACGCGCTTGCCTTGGGATAGCGCTTCTGGGTCTCAAAGTCGATGTAGAACAGGCCGTAGCGCTTGTTATAGCCGTTGGTCCAGGAGAACTGGTCCTGCAGCGACCACACAAAGTAGCCGTCGACGTTCACGCCGCCGTCGATCGCCTTGAGGATCCACGCGAGATGCTGGCGCATGTAATCGATGCGAGGGGCGTCGTCGATAAAGCCGTCCTCAAAGTCGTCCTTATAGCCCATGCCGTTCTCGGTGATGTAGATCTTCTTGTAGTTGGGGTAATCGTTCTTAATGCGCAGCAGCAGGTCGTAGAGACCCTCGGGATAGATAATCCAGTCCCAATCGGTGGTGGATACGCCTTCGCGCACGCATGACTCACCCACGCCCTTGAGGAACCAGCGCGAGGAGCCCTTGTCGCCGGTGCCATTGTGGTTGATGTCGTTTTCGCCCTCGGCGGCACGCAGGAACTGGCACTTGTAGGTGTTGACACCCAGGCAATCGTTGTAGGGGAGCGCGGCGGTCAGCGCGGCGATGTCCTCGTCGCGGACGTCGAGCTCGCCGCCGGCGATATGGGCCAGCTTGGTCGCAGCCTCCATGGTGTCGGCTGCATAGTGGCCGCGGAAGGTGGCGTCGAGTACCCAGCGGTTGTTGATGACATCGGCCATGCGAGCTGCCTCGCAGTCGGCGGCGTTGTTGGGGTCGAGGGGATACTTGGGCTCCAGGTTCTGGACAATGCCGATCTCGCCCTCAAAGCCGCCCTCATGGAAGGCGACGACAGCCTTGGCATGGGCCACCATCATGTTGTGCATGAGCTGGAAGGCCTTGTCCAGGCGGTATTTCTCGCCGTGCGGCCAGTTGCCAACGATAAAGCTGCCCTCGGCGGTTGCGGGAATCTCGTTAAAGGTAAACCAGTGCTTGACCTCGGTGAACTCGGCAAAGCAGAACTTGGCGTACTCGACAAAGGCGTCGATCGTCGTGCGCGTCAGGAAACCCTCGTCGCCGTTCTGGTAAAAGGCCTCAGGTGTATCAAAGTGATCAAGCGTGACATAGGGGATAACGCCGGCATTATTGCAGGTGGCAAAGAGCTCGTGATAGAAGGCAACACCCTCGGGGTTAATCTCGCCAGTGCCGTTGGGGAAGATGCGGCTCCAAGCGATGGAGACGCGGATACCGTTGATGCCGAAGCGCTGGCACAGGTCGATATCGACCGGGTACTTGTTGTAGAAATCGCTTGCGGGATCGGGGGAGAAGCGACCCTGAGCTGCCAGGAAATCGTCCCAGGGCACTTTGCCCTTGCCGTGCGTGCGGGTCTCGCCCTCAACCTGATAAGCGGCGGTGGCGCCGCCAAACACAAAGCCGTCGGGGAACTGCATGGGGTTGGTCATGAGTCATCCTTTCTGTGGGATACGAATAGGGAGAGGTGCCCGAACTGGGGATCCGGGCACCAACAGAGGGAGGAACTAGTCGAGGTTCTCGCGGAGCCACTTGATGGCGCCAGCGGGGTCGCGGGTAAGGTCGATATATTCCTTACCGCGGGGAGCGAGCAGCTTAATGCCCAGGCGATCGGTGTCGGCCTTCATGTCGTTGTAGTAGCTACGAACCTGCGGGGCGAGCACGATGACGTCGTACTGGTCCATGATGGCAGTGTGCTGGCCATAGGCGCCTGCAGAGGAAGCGATGTTCTCTCCGGTCTGCGCGGCACCTTCCTTGATGGCATTGGCAAGCATGGCAGAGGTGCCGGCGCCGGCGCACAGGACGAGGACCTTCAGGCCATCGACATCCTTCTTAGCGGATGCGTCGGCTGCGGGCTCGGGCTGATCGGCGACAGGCTCGCTGTCGGCGGCAGCGGCGGTCGTCTCGGCGGAAGCGGTAGCCTGCTCGACAGCGGGGGCAGAGGCGTTGTCGGCGATGGCAACGGCACCATTGGACTCGAGACCCAGCTCGGCGGCGCGCTCGGCCTCCTGGTCGCAGAGCAGCTTATCGTATGCCTTCAAGAACGGCAGGTAGATGATGGCGTCCAGCAAGATGATAATCGCGACAAATACCAGGGCAATAAGCTGGAAGTTCGTGGTGATGAAGATGCCGATGGGGGCGGGGGTGGCCCACGGCACCACGAAGGAGAAACCGTTCATGCCCACGTTATCGATAAAGAACTTGGCAACACTCACGTTGACGCAGCCGGCGGTAACAAAGGGGATGAGCATGTAGGGGTTAAGGATCATCGGCGCGCCAAAGAGCAGCGGTTCGTTGACGGCGAAGGCAACAGGAACAATCGAGGCCTTACCGACGGCTTTGAGCTGCTTGGACTTCATAAAGAGAATCAGCAGAAGCGGCACGATGAACGTGGCGCCGGTGCCGCCGAACTCGCCCACGAGCGACATGTTAAAGGTGAGGGAGTGGGCGGGGTGGCCACCGGCCAGCAGAACCTGCAGGTTCTCGGCCTGGTTGGCAAGACGGATGGGGTCGATGCCCGGCTGGACGATCGAGGGGCCGTGGACGCCGATAAACCAGAAGAACGCGGTGGCTGCCTGGATAAGGATAAGGCCAGGATAGGTTTCTGCAGCGGTGAAGAGCGGGGAGAGCAGTTTGATAAGCAGCTCGGAGAACGGAACGCCCATGAGGTTGCGCACGACGACATCGATGATGCCGCAGATGATGACGGCGCCGCCAAAGGGGATGATGTCGCGGAAGTTCTGAGCGATGGCGCCCGGGACCTCCTTGGGCAGCTTAATGGTCAGATCGCGCGAGACGCAGAACTTATAGACCCACACGGTAATGAACGCGGCGATATAGGCCGAGAACAGACCGCGCGTACCCATGCTGGTGCAGTCGAAGACCGAAAGCTCGGAGCCGTTGAACTTGGTGGTGAACTGCGTAACGGCGAGCAGCAGCATGCTGCACTGGGCGGCCACCATGGTGGAGCCGTCGTTGAGCACCTTGCCGGCGGGCATGCGACGGTTCATGGAAGCCGTAAAGTTCTTGGCAGTGGTGCCGGCGACCATGATGCCCATAACGCCCATGGTGAAGTTGTACAGCTTGTTGCACCAGTCGATGAGCGGTTGGGGCAGCGTGATGCCGACTACGCCGGGAAGGGTGGCGATCAACAGGAAGATCGAAGAGGTGAGGACGATGGGCATGCACCCAAGGAATCCGTCCTTGATGGCCTGGAGGTAGATGTTCCTCGAGATCTTCTCAAAGAACGGTTGATGCTTTTCGAGCATCTTTACGATGGCGTCCATAGAGCTCCTTTGCTGCTCGATGCGCGATGCATGTGGATGGAACTGGTCGTCGATGGATGGTCAGGACTGCCCGGAAACCTTCCTGCTTAAGGAAGGCATTGCGAAATGACAACGTTGTCATTTCGTTAATGACAACGTAAGACATTTTTGGAAGAGCAACAAGGATTTACGGGTGAACGGTCGATATTGTTCGATAAACGGCTGATTTGTCAGTCGGGCAGGTAGTGTATGCTAGAACGCAAAAAACAAGCGATGCAAAACCGACTGGAGAAGTAGTGGCAACGATGGACAAGAAAAATGTCTCAATGAACGATGTGGCAGTTGCCGCGGGCGTTTCTCTCAAGACGGTGTCGCGCGTGATCAACGAGCCCGATAGCGTGCGAGAGTCGACACGCGATAAGGTCCATTCGGCAATGGAGGCGCTCGGGTTTCGAACCAACTTCGCCGCGCGTTCGCTCAAGTTGGGCCGTTACGGGTGCATCGGCGTGGTGCTGTTTCACTTGTCGGGCGGTGCCGTGGACATGATTGACGGTATTGCCGATGCCGCCGAAGAGCGAGGCTTTGCGCTCACGATGATCAAAAAGCGGGCGGGGGAGAAGATGACCCTTGCCGAAGCGGCGCGTAGGATGTCGCAACTTCCCGTCGACGGCATGATTTTCAACCTGCGCCAGATGGTCGATGACTTTGATACCTTTGAGGCGCCGAAAGACCTCAAGACGGTGATTATCACACCGATGGAACATCCTACCTGCTCCACCGTCAGTGACGACCAAGAGGGCGGCGCGCGTATGGCGTGCGAGTACTTCTTAAATCGCGGGCACAAGAACGTGTACTTCGTTTCTGGTAAGAAAGAGTCGCTGTCGAGCCAGTGTCGTATGAAAGGTTGGCGTGCGGCACTCGAGGCACGTGGCATTGAGCCGCCCGAGCCTCTGCAAGGCGATTGGAATGCGGATAGTGGCTATGCCGCGGGCCTTGTGCTTGCCGATAAACCCGATTGCACGGCGGTCCTCGCTGCTAACGACTGTATGGCAAACGGCGTGATGATGGCTCTACGTGACAAGGGACTCAGTGTGCCTGACGACGTGTCCGTGATCGGCTTTGATGACGAGCTTTACAAGACGATGCCCAACTCGATTTTGACGTCGGTCAAGTTCCGTCACCGCGAACTGGGTATCCGCGCACTCAACGAGGTTGTTGCGGGCTTGGAAGCCCCGAGTTCCAGAAGCCGTACGCTCGTCTCGGGTGTGCTGGTCGAGCGTTCCAGCGTGAAAGACCTGCGGGCGTAGACGTGCTCGGCTCGTTCATCTTAATCTGTAACAGCTAGGACCGAAAATCCCTGCTAGATGTTACAGATCGAGACAAACGGCTCCCGACCCGGCCAAAAACAAGGAGACCGGGGGCGGCGCGCCGTGTGACGTGCCGCCCCCGGCTGAGAAATGGGGGACAGGATATGTGAGCGGAGCAATTTTGCTCGCCGCAAGCCGCTAGTCCAGACGACGGGTCTGCGCCACGTGCTTGTACCAGTAGGCGCTTGCCTTGGGCGTGCGCTTCTGGGTTTCAAAGTCTACGTAGAAGAAGCCATAGCGCTTGTTGTAGCCGTTGGTCCAAGAGAACTGATCCTGCAGGCTCCACAGGAAGTAGCCGCCCACGTTGACGCCTACCTCCATGGCCTTGAGCAGCCAACGCAAGTGCTGCTCGATGTAGTCGATGCGCGGCTGGTCGTCCACAAAACCGTCCTTGTAGGGGTCCTTGTAGCCCATGCCGTTCTCGGTGATGAAGATCTGCTTGTAGTTGGGGTAGCGCTGCTTAATGTAGACGAGCAGATCGAACAGGCCCTCGGGATAGATGATCCAGTCCCAGTCGGTGGTGGGGATGCCGGGCTTGTTCACATGCTCGCCAATACCCTTAACGCGCCAGCGGCCGGTGCCCTTCTCGCCCGTACCGTTGTGGTGCAGGTCGTTCTCGCCATCGTAAGCCTTGAGGAAGCGGCACTGGTAGTTGTTAACGCCCAAGTAGTCGTTGTAGAGCGCTGCTTCGCGCATAATCTCGAGGTCCTCGTCCAGGATCTCGATGGTGCCGCCCGAGATGGCGGCCAAGCGGTTGGCGCACTCGAGGGTGTCGGGCGCGTAGTCGCCGCGGAAGGTAGCGTCGAGCAAAAACTGGTTTTGCAGCACGTGCTCGTTGTTGGCGGCTTTGATGTCGGCGGGGTCGTTCTCGTTGAGCGGGTACTTGAACTCCAGCGACTGGATGACGCCGATCTTGCCCTTAAAGCCGCCGTTGTGGAAGGCCAGCACGGCCTTGGCGTGGGCGAGCATCATGTTGTGCTCGCACTGGAAGGCCTCGGCCAGATGCGCCTTGACGCCGCCGGGGAAGGTGCCCTCGATGTAGGTGTTGGAGGCGTCCGCCCAGATCTCGTTAAAGGTGAACCAATAGGTCACCTGGTCGGCGTACTCCTTAAAGCAGAAGGTGGCAAAGTCCACAAAGGCGTCGATGGTCTCGCGGTTGAGGAAATCGCCCTTCTCAAAGAGGGGAAGCGGCGTATCGAAGTGATGCAGCGTGACAAACGGCTCAACGTGGTGCTTGTGGCACTCGGCGAAAAGGTCGTGGTAGAACTGGACACCCTCGGGGTTGATCTCGCCGGTGCCGTTGGGGAAGATGCGGCTCCAAGCGATGGAGAGGCGGATGCCGTTGATGCCGAATTCCTCGCACAGCTCCAGGTCGACGGGGTACTGGTTATAGAAGTCCGAAGCGGGATCGGGGGAAAAGCGCCCCTGGGCCTCCAGGAAGTCGTCCCAGGCAACCTTGCCCTTACCGTGAGTGCGGGTCTCGCCCTCTACCTGGTAGGCAGCAGTGGCGCCGCCAAAGACAAAGTCCTCGGGAAACTGCGCAGGCGGGTTGGTGACGCTAGCAGGATTAACGGACATGATGATCCAATCGTCTAAATCGAAGGGCCAACCGGCTGTTGATGGTCGGCTGGCCCTGGGCGTTACTTACTTCGATAGTTGCTCGGAGACGAAGGCGAGAGACTTGTCGCCGTTCTGGGAGAGCTCGATGTACTGCTTACCGCGGCAGGCGACGCACTTGTTGCCCACACGCTCGCAGTCTTTCTGCAGGTCGGCCAGGTAGCTGGCTGCCTGCGGGGCCAGGACGACCAGGTCAAAGTCGGGGAGCATGTCGACGTGGTTGCCATAGGCTTCGGCAGCGGTCTCCAGATTGATGCCGCGCTCCTTGGCAGCCTTGGCCAGCGCGTTGGCGAGCAGGCCCGAGGTACCGCCGCCCTGGCAGAGCACGAGCACGCGCTTGCCGTTGAGGTCGCTGGTGGCCGTGGCCTCGGT
>USBX01000019.1 GCA_900552995.1 uncultured Collinsella sp. | reverse complement strand
AGCGTCAGATGTGTATAAGAGACAGGGATACAATGGGTGCGGACGAATAGAGGAGGAAGCGAATGCCAACGGTATCTCAGCACTATGGACATCATGCCGCGCCGAGGACGGATAAGAGCGCCCTGGCAACGCGGCAGGCCGCTGCCCCCGTAGTGCTCATGGTATCAGGCGGTGCGGACTCGACGGCGCTGCTCCTTATGGCTTGCACATCAAAGCTGGATATCCAGGACGGGCGCGGCGTCGCTCCCATTGCGCGCGAGCGATTGCACGTGCTGCATGTAAACCATCATCTGCGCGGGGAGGCATCCGATGGCGACGAGGCCTTTGTACGTGACCTGTGCGCACAATACGGTTTGCCGCTGTGTGTTGAGCATGCCTATTTTGATGACGAATCGGGCAATATCGAGGCTGCGGCTCGCGAGGTGCGCTATGCCGCGGCACGGAGATACGTTCGCGAACTTTGTGCCGAATCGGGCGCACCGCGGACGGCGGCTCGTATCTGTACCGCGCATACTTCGTCGGACCGCGCGGAAACATTTTTGATGAATGCCATTAAAGGGTCGGGTCCCGCGGGTCTATCGAGCATTCCGCGCCGTCGGAACATTGTGGTTCGCCCCTTGCTCGACCTCACGCACGATGAACTCGTGAGCTATCTGCAGGTGCACGGTCAGCCATGGCGGGAAGATGAAAGCAACGAGGACGTTTCGTACCTGCGCAACTATGTACGCCATCGGGTGATGCCGGTGGTGGCACAGAGCAACGCGAGCGTCTGTAAGACGATTGGCGCCGCTTGCGAAATTCTGGGCGACGAAGACGCCTTTCTTTCCCAGCTTTCGGCACAGGCGTTTCGAAGCTGCCTGCGCAAGGAAGCGGCGGGCGCACTTGTGCTCGATGCGCGCCGTCTTGCCGCCGCTGAGGTTGTGATTGCACGGCGTATCGTGCGATTGGCGATTAAGCGCATCGATCCCGACGCGCGACCGGAGATGCGGCACGTGGAGCGCGTGCTCGCCTGCGTCGCTGCGGGCTCGGGCTCGGTTACGCTTCCTGCGGGAATTGATGCCCGTGTGGAGTTTGGCACGCTGGCGTTCAAGGCCCCGGCGGCGCGCGAGGGTTTAGTGGCCGATTGGATCTCCGTTCCCGGTCGTCTGCCGCTGGGGGCGGGGAATATGCTGACAGCGGAGCCGATGGCTGTGGAGCCGGGGTGCGATATCGTGCGCCGTGCCCGCGAGCTTGCTGCTGCCGGAAAGGTTGCGGCCTTGGTGGATGCGGCGGCCTTGGGGTTTGCCGACCGCGATAGCGAGCGGATGGTAGCCGGCTCGCGCGGGGAGATTCCCACCGAGGCACGATCGGCGCGCCTGTGGGTGGATAGCCCTGTGCCGGGAGACGTGATGTGCCCGTTGGGGATGAACGGCCGAAGCAAGAAAGTGTCAGACCTGTTAAACGAGGCGCGCATTCCTGTTTCAGACCGCTCTGGCGTACCCGTGGTAAGAACGGCTCCGGGAGGTGCCGTAGTATGGGTCGCGGGCGTTCGCGCGGACGAGCGTTTTAAATGCACGGCCGCAACGCGCGTGGCATATCTGCTTCGTGTGGTCGATGCGGAATAGCGCTTCGCGCCAGCTATTCTGTGCGACGTTGACGGTATTCCCGCGCTGATGGCGCACGTGCTGGTAAATATACCCCGTGCGCTGCTAGAATGTGTAGTTCGCGTCCATGCGGCGGTGCGTGGGCGATAAGCACAAGAAAGGGTTGTCATGGCTTCTCAACATCCGGATATCGAGAAGGTTCTGTTTACGCAGGAGGATATCGACGGTATCGTCTCTCGCCTAGGCGAGCAGATTACTCGCGACTACGCGGGTAAGGATCTGGTGCTGATTGCGGTCCTGCGCGGCGCCGTGGTCTTTATGGGCGACCTGATGCGCAAGATCGAGCTGCCGACCAACATCGATTTCATGGCTGTTTCGAGCTATGGCGACGGTGTGAAGTCCTCGGGCATCGTGCGTATCATTAAGGACCTGGATATCGACATCCGCGGTCGCGACGTGCTGATCGTCGAGGACATTCTGGACTCGGGCCTGACCCTCAAGTACCTGATGAAGAACCTCGAGAGCCGCAAGCCCGCTTCGCTGGAGGTCGCTGCCTTCCTGTGGAAGGACGTTGAGGACCGCGTCTCGGCCATCACGCCCAAGTATGTTGGAACCCATTGCCCCGATGCCTTTGTGGTGGGCTACGGCCTCGACTATGCCGAGCGCTATCGTAACCTTCCGTATCTGGGCATTTTGAAACCGGAGGTTTATTCGTAAGATGCCCGACGACCATAACGATAACAATTCCCAGACTCCCCGGGAGCCTAAGATCCCGGGGATGCCCGGAGGCAAGAAGCCCACGCGTACGGGCTGGCTGTATTTTATTTTGGCTTGCGCGCTTCTGGGCTACGCCTTCTTTAACATGGGCTCCGGCTTCGCCAATTCCAGCAATACCGTAAAGCTCGCGACGAGCGAGATGGTCAACGCCATTAAGCAGGATCGCGTCGAAGATTTGACCTATACGGTTCAAGACGGAAGCGTGGCGGGTCATTACTGGAAGACGAAAAAGGACAAGGGTGACACGAGCGAGCTCAAGAGCTTCTCCTCGACCTATGTCGGCTCCGATTCGCTTGCCGAGCTTATGGCGGAGCACCCCGATACCAAGTACATCGTCAACACCAATGACCCCGATTTTTGGGGCGACTTGGCGATGAGCGTACTTCCGACGATCGCCCTGATCGCCATCATGTTCTACTTTATGCGCCAGATGATGGGCGCCAACAACAGGAACATGCAGTTTGGCAAGACCAACGCCAAGACCAACGAGGCAACGCGCCCCAAGGTCAAGTTTGAGGATGTTGCCGGTGTGGACGAGGCAGTCGAGGAGCTCGAGGAGATTCGCGACTTTTTGAGCGATCCGGACCGCTATCGCAAGCTGGGTGCCAAGATTCCGCGCGGCGTGTTGCTGGTTGGCCCTCCGGGTACCGGTAAAACCCTGCTGGCCAAGGCCGTTGCCGGCGAGGCGGGCGTGCCGTTCTTTAGCATCTCGGGTTCCGACTTTGTCGAGATGTTCGTGGGTGTCGGCGCCAGCCGCGTGCGCGACCTTTTTAAGGAGGCCAAGTCCCAGGCTCCGTCAATCATCTTTATTGACGAGATCGATGCCGTGGGACGTCAGCGCGGAGCTGGCTTGGGCGGCGGTCACGACGAGCGCGAGCAGACGCTCAACCAGCTGCTGGTCGAGATGGACGGCTTTGAGGAAAGCGAGTCGGTCATCCTGATCGCTGCGACCAACCGTCCTGACATCCTGGATCCGGCATTGCTGCGTCCCGGTCGTTTTGACCGTCAGGTTACGGTCGACCGTCCGGATGTGAAGGGCCGCGAGCAGATCTTGCGCGTGCATGCCGAGAACAAGCCGATGGACGAGGACGTGAAGTTTGAGAAGCTCGCCCAGATGACCGTTGGCTTTACTGGTGCCGATCTGGCGAACCTGCTCAACGAGTCTGCGCTGCTGGCCGCTCGCCGTCATCGTTCTGTGATCTCGATGGACGAGGTCGAGGAGTCGATGGAGCGCGTGATTGCCGGACCGCAACGCAAGGGTCGCGTGATGACCGAAGCCGAGCGCACCACGATTGCCTACCACGAGAGCGGTCACGCCCTGGTGGGCCACATCTTGGAGCATTCCGATCCGGTTCATAAGATCTCGATCGTCAGCCGCGGTCAGGCCCTGGGCTACACACTGCAGCTTCCGCAGGAGGATCACTTCCTCAAGACCAAGAACGAGATGCTCGACGAGCTCGCCGTGTTCTTGGGCGGTCGCGTTGCCGAGGAGCTCATGTGCGACGACATCACGTCGGGCGCGAGCAACGATCTGGAGCGCGCGACCAAGATGGCGCGCGAGATGGTCACGCGCCTGGGCATGAGCGAGGAGCTGGGCACGCAGGTCTTTGGCGAGGCGCAGCATCAGGTGTTCCTTGGTCGCGATTACGCCGATCACCAGGATTACTCTGAGGAGACGGCGCGCCGCATCGATATCGAGGTTCAGCGCATCATGCGCGAAGCCCATCGCCGTGCGGTCGAGATCCTGGATGCCCGCCGCGATCAACTCGATCTGATGGCCAAGGTGCTGCTTGAGCGCGAGACCGTTGAAGGCGACGCTGTGAACGCCCTGCTCGACAACGAGTGGGACGCTTACCTTGAGCGCGAGGGCGATATTCTGGCGGCCAAGGAGGAGCGCAATGCCAAGGCGGCCGGCATGCCGACCAAGAAGCGTGCGCCTCGCATGAGCGAGGAGGAGCTGGCGGCTGATGCCGCGGCCTTTGCGCAGGCGGCCATGCAGGAGGATGCCGAAGCCGCATCCGATGATGCTGGCGATGGCAATGCTGTCAACGCTGACGGCAACACCGACGCCGACAAATAGTCTTTGTGGCGAAAGCCTCCGCGGGAAACCTGCGGAGGCTTTTTCTTTTGTCTGTTGATTGGGGACAGACTTAAATGAGCGTTTTCACGCATTTAAGTCTGTCCCCAATCAACAATGTGGCGCTCTAGTTGGCTAAAGCGTACAATACCGCCTATGCGAAAGGGGAACAGATGATCAACGAAACTATGTATGCTCGCGGTGCGGAAAGCTCCATCATCCGTGAGATTTTTAGCTATGGCCTTGAGCGCAAGGTGCAGATCGGTGCGGAAAACGTATTCGATTTTTCGCTGGGCAACCCGAGTGTTCCGGCGCCCGCTGCTGTGGCTGAGTCCATTAAGAAGGCCTTGGAGCTGCCGAGTGACCAGCTGCACGGTTATACGCCCGCTCCGGGCCTGCCGCAATGTCGCGCCGCTGTGGCCGAATCGCTCAACCGCCGCTTTGGAACGAACTATGAGGGTAAGGACGTCTTTATGACGGTGGGTGCCGCGGCTTCGCTCACCTGCACGCTCAACGCCGTTACGAACCCGGGCGACGAGGTTATTGTTATCGCCCCGTACTTTCCGGAGTATCGCGTGTGGATTGAGAAGGCCGGCTGTGCGTGTGTCGAGGCGCTTGCCGATGAAGATGCGTTTCAGCTGAGCGTGGATAACGTGCTCAAAGCGATTACCGACAAGACGGCGGCTGTCATCATCGACTCGCCGAATAACCCGACCGGCGCCGTGTATACGCGCGATACCCTGACGCGACTGGCTGATGTTTTGTGCGAGGTCAACGCCAAGCGTGATCCCGAGAATCCGATTATGCTCATCTCTGATGAGCCGTACCGCGAGATCGTGTACGGTGCCGAGGTGGCCTGGGTGCCCTCGATCTACGAGAACACCGTGGTGTGCTACTCGTATTCTAAGTCGCTGTCGCTGCCTGGTGAGCGCGTGGGCTGGATTTTGGTCCCCAACACCAATCCGCAGGCTGCCCGTCTGATGCCGGCTGTTGCGGGTGCTGCCCGTACGCTGGGTTTTGTATGTGCACCGGCGCTCTTCCAGCGAGTAATTATCGACTGCATCGATGAGCCGAGTGACGTTGAGGCCTATGCACGCAACCGCACCGCGCTTACCGATGCACTGGCGGAGTACGGCTACACCTATGTTGAGCCGGATGGCGCGTTCTACCTGTGGGTGAAAGCGCTGGAGCCCGATGCGAATGCGTTCTGCGAGCGCGCGAAGAAGTATGAGCTGCTTGCGGTGCCCTCGGACAGCTTTGGCATGCCGGGCTGGTTCCGCCTTGGCTACTGTGTGAGCTACGAGACCATCGTCAACTCGCTACCCGCTTGGAAGCAACTGGCCGACGAATACCGTCGAAAGTAAAGCGCTCTGCTTACAATGTTTTACGTGAAACGGGGTTTGGTGCTAAGCCAGACCCCGTTGTCTATGCCGTTGTGTGATTGGGATGAAGCAGTTTTACGACTGCCGAAAGCTATGCGTACAATGAATATACGCGACGGCCATACTGGACAAGGAGACCTGATGCCCTACCTGCTTTCTTGTGATATTCATACTCATACGATGTTCTCTGCGCATGCGTATTCAACCATCGAGGAGAACATATATTGGGCGGCAGAGCGTGGCCTGCAGGTGCTCGGTTCCGCCGATCATTTAAGCTCGATGGTTACGCCTTGCCCCAATGACCTGCGCAGTTTCCAATTCTTTATTAACCAGGATATCTGGCCGCGCATTTGGAGCGGCGTGCTGGTACTGCGTGGTGCCGAGGCTGATATCGTTTCGCTGGACGGAAGCCTGTTTGGCGAGGATACTCCTGTCATGCTCGATATCGCCGGCGATTCGTACAGCCGTCAGCATTCGCTGTTCGATTTGGTTACGCGCAATTTGGATTATTTGGTTGCGAGTGTGCATAATCCGCAGCTCGCTGAAGGCGCGACGCTCGCCCAGGCGACCGAGATGTATATCAATGCCCTGGAGCATCCCAAGGTGTTCATGCTTGGGCATACGGGTCGTTCGGGCGTGCCGTTCGATATCGATGAGGTACTGCTGGCAGCCAAGGCCAAGCACAAGATCATCGAGATCAACAACCATAGTCTTGAGCATGGCACGGATGCCGAGCATTGGAACGTGTGTCGCAAGATTGCCGAGCGCTGCGCCGAGCTGGGCGTGGGGATCGGTGTCTCGACCGACGCACACATTGGTATGGCCATTGGCAAGCTCGACCAGGCGCGCAAGATGCTCGACGAGATTCACTTCCCACTGGACCTGATCGTGACGCGCGACCGCGAGACGCTGCTGCGCGAGATGGCGGCAGCCGGCGTGTGTGACCTGCGCAAGGGGATGTAGCGGAGTTCATAAACCAAGCGAAGGGGGCGGTCCAGACGGGCCGCCCCCTTTCTTGTCTCGAAAATCTACCGGGGTGGATTAGCGGCGCTCGAGGACCGCTACGGTTTCGGTGTGGTCGGTATGGGGGAACATGTCGACGGGCGTGATCTTGAGCAGGCGATAGCCTCCGTCGAGGAGCTGGTGCAGGTCGCGCTCTTGGGTCACAGGGTTGCAGCTGATATAGGTGATGCGGCGCGGCTTAAGCGCGCAGGCAGCTTCGAGGAACTCGGGGGTAGAGCCGGCGCGCGGCGGATCGATGGAAAGGACATCGACCCGCTCGTTGTTGTCGGCGGCGTCCAGGATGTAATCGGTGGCGTCGTCGGCCATAAACCAAGCGCTGCGGGTGAGGCCGTTGAGCTCGGCATTGCGACGTGCGTCGGCAATGCCCGCCGGGTTGCGCTCCACGCCGAGCAGCATAATGCCGATGCCCTTGTCCTGGGCATCCTTCGCGGCGCACAGACCGATGGTGCCGCTACCACAGTAAGCGTCCATAAGAATGTCACCCTGCTGCAGGTCCATGCCGTCAATCGCGAGCTGATAGAGCAACTCGGTCTGCTGCGGATTGGTCTGGTAGAACGCGGTGGGGGAGATATCGAACTCGCAGCCGAGCAGCTGGTCGCGCATGCATTCGGCGCCATAGACGATACGAGTCTCCTCACCCAAGATGGCATTGCCGGGGCGACCGTTGATGTTCTGAGCGACGGTGACGATATGCGGATCAAGCGCCGCGACGGCTTCAAAGAACTCCTGCGCATGCGGCAAGTCGCGCTGAGCGGTCACGAGCGTGACCATGACCTGGTCGGTACGCCAGCCGCAGCGAACGACGGCATAGCGAAGCAGCCCCAGATGCTTGTCTTCGTTAAAGGCGGGAATATGCAGACGTTCGGCCTCGCGAGCGATGCCGTTGAGAATCTGACGAGCGCCCGGCGCCTCGACAGGGCATTCAGGAACAGCAACGATTCTGTGTGTCCCACGTTCAAAAAAGCCGCAGCGGACAGCGCCCTCTTTGCCGGGAGCAAACGGAGTGGCAGCCTTATGACGAAAACCACGCGGCGCAGGATATTTGCCCGGGTCTCCCAGGGTGACTCCCATACCGCGAATGGGGTCGACGCTAATGCCCTCGCGCTCGCAGAGCTCAGCAAACAGCTCCTCCATAGCAGCCTGCTTGGCCGCCAACTGCTTCTTATAAGGACGATTGAGCGCCGTACACCCACCGCAAGCTTTCATGATCGAACAGGGAGACTTGGGATCCACAGCCTTGCGCGCAGACGGAACCGAATCGATATGCGGGCGCTTGGAGCGGCTTTGAGGCGCCTTATTCTCTTCCCGACGAGAGCCAGAACGTCTGGCCTTAGCTTTGCCCTTGGTCGACTTACCCTTCGCATCCTGAGACGCCTTGGATTTCCTAGAAGATTTTTTCTCCCCTGACCCCTCAGCCGCCTCGATCAAAGCACGACGAGCCTTACGCTCCGCACGAGATTCTGCCATGAATTAACTCCACTAATTTACAAATTGAAATCTGAAAGCATTGTACCGTGCCAAGCTAGCGGACGATATGCAAGCGCCCATTTCATGTCAGTGATAAGTCCAACGATGTTTGCCCGGCGTGGGCGGGGAGCGGCGCGTAATTAAGTTTATCGCGAGTTCCGCACGCAAAGGAAAGCACTTAATGTGCTTTCCGTCTTGCGCAGGACTGTAGAGCAGGAAACTTAATTACGCGCCGCTTCCCGCCCACGCCGGGCAAGCCCTCCCTTGTACTCCATCTCACTAAAGTGTATGATTCTGAACGTTACATGACTCACTTTACCTAACTAAAGTGCCACCAAGGGGGGAATACCATGAATGCCGATATGTCTCGTCGTCAGTTTGTTGGTCTAGCCGGCTCGCTCGCAACGGTGCTTGGCCTTGGTCTTGTCGGCTGCGGCGGCGGTGCCGATAAGGGCTCTGCTGCCGGATCTACCGCGGCAAAGGACGTGAAGGGCGCCGCCGAGTCCAAGAAGCTCGTCGTGGGCTTTGACAAGTCCTATCCTCCGTATGGCTTTGTAGGCGACGATGGCGAGTACACCGGTTTTGACCTCGACCTTGCTAAGGCCGTTGCCGACAAGCAGGGCTGGGACGTTGAGTATGAGGCTATCGACTGGGACGCCAAGGACACGCTGCTCAACTCGGGTGCCATCAACTGCATCTGGAACGGCTTTACCATGGAGGGTCGCGAGGACGACTACACGTTCTCCGAGCCGTACATGCTCAATGAGCAGGTGCTCGTGGTCAAGAAGGACGCGGGTATCAAGAGCTGGGAGGATCTTGCCGGCAAGACCGTGATTACCCAGACTGATTCCGCTGCGCAGGATGTGCTCGAGGGCGACCAGAAGGATCTGGCCGCGACGTTTGCCACGCTCGATACCATCGGTGAGTACAACACGGCGTTTATGCAGCTCGAGAGTGGTGCGGTCGATGCCGTTGCCTGTGACCTCTCGATCGCTCAGTATCAGCTGGCCGCCAAGCCCGATGCCTATACGCAGCTCGACAAGCCGCTGTCCAGCGAGCACTACGCCGTCGGCTTTAAGAAGGGCGACACCAAGTCGGCCGATGCTGTAGCCGAGTCACTCAAGGCGCTCTACGAGGACGATACGGTCAAGGACCTGTGCGATAAGTATTCAAGCTATGGTCTTTCCTTCGACAACTGGGTGCTCAAATAGCGGCTTTCCCAGGCACCCGATTTTGCCGTTCAAACCGTCGCTTGCGTACATTTAGTACGCGGCGCTCCTCTTTCACGGCAAACTCGGGCACCTGGAAAACCCGCTTTAGCATTGGGTTCGCTGTTCCGTTACTGTGAAAGAGAGCTTGGGTTGTCTATTCAGGTCATGATGCAGATGCTTGGCCAGGGATTCTTGGTCAGTTTGCAGCTGTTTGTGCTGACGTTGCTCGGATCGATTCCGCTGGGAATCCCCGTGGCGTTTATGCGCATGAGCAAAATCGCGCCGCTTCGCTGGATTGCGCGCATCTATATCTCGGTCATGCGCGGCACGCCGCTCATGCTGCAGATGTTTGCCATCTACTTTGCCCCGTACTACGTGTTTGGCATTTCGCTCACGCCCGATTCCAAGTGGACGGCGTGCGTCGTAGCGTTCATCATCAACTACGCCGGTTACTTTGCCGAGATCTATCGCTCGGGCCTGCAGTCCATTCCGCGTGGTCAATATGAGGCCGCCGAGGTGCTGGGCTACTCGCGTCTGCAGACGTTTCTGTATATCGTGATGCCGCAGGTCGCCAAGCGTATTCTGCCTGCGATGGGCAACGAGATCATCACGCTGGTCAAGGACACGTCGCTGGCGTTTGCCATTGGCGTGGGTGAGATGTTCTCGACCGCCAAGGCGCTGGTCGCCTCGCAGGTGAGCATGGTGCCGTTTGCGATCGCGGCGCTGATTTACTGGGTCTTTAACTTTGTGGTCGAGATGCTGCTGGGCGCCGCCGAAAAGAAGCTGGACTATTACCATGACTAGATCGTTCCGCCGTTCTAGCGAACGGCGGACTGCTCGACGCTGCGCGCGTGCCTGACGGCCAATCTGCTCCTCAAACCGTCGCTTGCGTACAGAAGTACGCGGTGCTCCTCTTTCGAAGCACATTGTCTCGTCAGCCACACGCTCGCTGACTTCTCAAACACATGGAGGTTCCCGTGTTCGGAACGGTAATGAT
The DNA here is from genome assembly GCA_900552995.1 of uncultured Collinsella sp. Classification (GTDB taxonomy): domain Bacteria; phylum Actinomycetota; class Coriobacteriia; order Coriobacteriales; family Coriobacteriaceae; genus Collinsella. The sequence goes on along the minus strand of USBX01000019.1, from coordinate 492 downwards.
GATAACGAACGCGCGTAAGGCGTTTGGCGGCAATGAGGTGCTCAAGGATATCTCACTCGAGGTAAAGCGCGGCGAGGTCGTGGCGATTATCGGGCCTTCGGGCGGCGGTAAGTCCACGCTGCTGCGCTGTGCCACGCTGCTCGAGACGCTCGATGGTGGCTCGCTCTCGTTTGGCGACCTTGCCGTCGCGACAGATGCGGGTTCGGGCGCGGTGTACGCAAAGGGCGATGTACCTAAACAGGCGCGCTCGCGGTTTGGTCTGGTGTTTCAGAACTACAATCTGTTCCCGCACTATACCGTGATGAAAAACATCACCGATGCACCGATCCGCGTGCTTAAGCGCCCGCGCGAGCAGGCGGAGGCCCGCGCACACGAGCTTATTGCACAGATGGGGCTTACGGGTAACGAGAACAAGGTGCCCTGCGAGCTTTCGGGCGGTCAGCAGCCTGTCTCTTATACACATCTCCGAGCCCACGAGACACTCGCTAATCT
>USBX01000018.1 GCA_900552995.1 uncultured Collinsella sp. | reverse complement strand
ACACGAGCCTTATCGTCGGCAGCGTCAGATGTGTATAAGAGACAGGTGGAAGACCGGACCCTTCGCGGGCCTTGCCGGGGCTCGTCCGGAGGATATTCGTCCCGACGCCGTGGTGCTGGGCTATCCGTTGCTCGACCTTGCCTATGTGCGCGATATGCAGACGCGTGACCCGCGCATCGACCTGCGCGTGCCCAAGACGGGTGGCAAGACAGGGCGCGATTTGCTCAACGACTATCTGTCGATGGTGACGGGCGGCGAGGCGACCGATGAGCACCTGACCGACATTTGCCCTACCACGCATGTTTCGCGCCAGATGCCGCCGACCTTTGTGTGGGGCGTGTCCGACGACAAGACAGCGCCGATCGCACAGGTCTATCCGTTTGCGCAGCGCATGGCCGAGGAGGGCGTCGCTTGCGAGATGCACGTCTTTGACCAGGGCGGTCACGGCCTTTCGCTCGGCAACGCCAACACCGCGGTCGACAACGAGGACAAGCAGGTGGCAGTCCGTCCCTGGATTCGCCTAGCCTTCCGCTTCCTGGAACGCCATATGTAAAAGTAGACTACTTGCCCGTTTCAAAAAGTCTGCTTAGAGGAGGAGCCATGCTTGAGGGTACGTATGTGGTTTCGGCCCAGACGCCGGTGGGGAGTAAACGCGGCGAGGTGACGTTTTCACATGGGGTGAACGGCGTGCTCAGGGCAGTACTAAACGTCAGGGGTCTCAATATCGCTCTCTCGAGTGCCCGCGCTGAGGGCGATTTCTTTGAACTCTCGGGTACTATCTCCCATGTCTTGATGGGCAAGGCGCCCTTTGCATGCACGGGGTCAGTCGAGGGTGATCGACTCACTGCTACCGCGCGGTCGGGTTCCGTTTCGATCTCGCTGAGCGGTATGCGCAAAGAGCTTTCGGGGCGCACCGCATAAAGTTTGCGCAGGTAAACATCGGTATTTGACTTTATAAAATAGTTCAGAGCGCTATCATTTGTCGTTACGAGTTGGTTAGCCCCGGTAAACGGTTAACCGCGTCTAACGAAAGGATGAGCGCGTGAAGCTCGATACACTCGAGATTGGAAAGGACGCCGTTGTCGCATCGGTGACATCCGATGATCAGGCGCTCCGACAGCATATTTTGGACATGGGCCTAACGCCGGGCACCGAAGTCACCATGATGAAATACGCCCCTATGGGCGACCCGCTCGAGATTCGCCTACGCGGCTACGAGTTGACGCTGCGCAAGGACGATGCTGCTCGCATCGAGCTCGTGGGTGTTCACGACACCGATACGGGTCCGCGCGCTAACGCCGCAATCGGCACGACGGAGCACCCGGCACTCGGCGAGGGGACGTATTCGCCCCGTGCGGCAAAAACGGCCGTGCCCGAGGGTGCGCCGCTGCATTTCGCCCTCGCCGGCAACCAAAACTGCGGCAAGACTACGTTGTTCAACCAGCTGACGGGCTCCAACCAGCACGTCGGTAACTTTCCCGGTGTGACGGTCGACCGCAAGGACGGCACTATTCGTAACCACCCCGAGGCGAGCGTTACCGACCTGCCTGGCATCTATTCGCTGTCACCGTACACGGGCGAAGAGATCGTCAGCCGCCAATTCATCTTGGACGAAAACCCCGACGCCATCATCGATATCATCGACGCCACCAACATCGAGCGTAACCTGTACCTGACGCTGCAGCTTATGGAGCTCGACCGCCCCATGGTCATCGCGCTCAACATGATGGACGAGGTGACGGCCAACGGCGGCGCCGTGGACGTCAACCTTCTCGAGAGCCTGTTGGGCGTGCCGGTTGTCCCCATTAGCGCTGCCCGTAACGAGGGTATCGGCGAGCTGGTGGATCACGCCTTGCACGTGGCACGGTTCCGCGAGCGCCCCGGTCGCCTGGACTTCTGCGCGCCCGATGGCCCAGACGGCGGCGCGCTGCATCGCTGCATTCACGGCATCGCCAACCTTATCGAGGACCATGCCGCGACGGCGCACATTCCCGTGCGTTTTGCGGCGACCAAGCTGGTTGAGGGCGACGAGCTGGTAACCGAGGCGCTTCACCTGGACCGTAACGAGCTTGACGCCATCGAGCACATCATTACCCAGATGGAAGGCGAGGCCGGCACCGACCGTCTATCTGCTCTGGCCGACATGCGCTTCGGCTTTATCGGCGACGTGTGTGGGCGCTGCGTCGTCAAGCCGCACGAGAGCCGCGAGCACGTGCGTTCCGTCAAGATCGACCGCATCCTGACGGGTCGCTACACGGCCATTCCGGCGTTCCTGGTGATCATGGGTCTCGTCTTTTGGCTGACGTTTGGCGTGATCGGCGCGGCGTTGCAGGGACTTATGGAGGACGGCATCGCTGCCATCATCGCCTCGGCTGATGCGGGCCTCAAGGCGTTCGGAACCAACGATGTGGTGCGCTCGCTGGCTGTCGACGGCGTGCTTACGGGCGTGGGCAGCGTGCTGACCTTCCTGCCGATTATCGTCGTGCTCTTTTTGTTCCTCTCCATTCTGGAAGACTCGGGCTACATGGCGCGCGTGGCCTTTGTCATGGATAAAGTGCTGCGTCGCTTTGGCCTGTCGGGCCGCAGCTTCGTGCCTATGCTCGTCGGTTTTGGCTGCACCGTGCCGGCTATCATGTCGACCCGTACGCTCCCATCCGAGCACGACCGCAAGATGACGGTCATGCTCACGCCGTTCATGAGCTGTTCGGCCAAGTTGCCGGTCTACGGTCTGCTGTGCGGGGCGTTTTTCCCGCAGGCGACGGTTCCCGCCATGGTCTCGCTCTATCTGATTGGCATTGCGGTCGGTTGCATCGCGGCTTTGGTACTCAACCGCACGGCATTTAAGGGCGACCCGGTGCCGTTTATCATGGAGCTTCCCAACTACCGCCTGCCGAGCATCAAGACGACGGTGATGCTGGCATGGGATAAGGCCAAGGACTTCATCACCAAGGCCTTTACCATTATCTTTGCCGCTACGGTGGTCATTTGGTTCCTTCAGACGTTCGACATCCGCTTTAATGTGGTCGCCGATCAGTCGCAGAGTCTGCTTGCCGGTCTGGGCAGCATTATCGCTCCGCTGCTGGCGCCGCTCGGCTTCGGCGACTGGCGCGCCTCGACGGCGCTCGTCACCGGACTTATCGCCAAGGAGAGCGTCATTTCGACCCTCACGGTGCTTTTGGGCGCAACGTCGCCCGCGGTGCTGTCAACCATGTTTTCGCCGTTTACCGCTTACGTGTTCCTGGTCTTTACGCTGCTGTACCCGCCCTGCGTAGCGGCAATCGGCGCCGTTAAGAGCGAGTTGGGCGCGCGCTATGCCGTTGCCGTGTTCGCGTTTCAAGTGACGGTCGCCTGGATCGTGGCGTTTGTCGTGCATTCGGCGGGCATATTGCTGGGGTTGGCTTAGGGGCGCGTTGATGCTCCGCACTTTTGGGCGAGCAACAATTCAATAAATATGAGTCGAAATACCGACAATTGTTGAACTGCGGGGACTGTCCTACGCTGCAGATTGCCGTTCGCTGCCTATTTGCTGCCGTTTACGGATTCGTAAATACTTGCAATCGTCGGTCGATTTAACCGCATTACGCGATGCCGATGCGCATTTTGTGTGCCCCTTTCTACAATCACTTTGTGTCTATTGCCGAACATGTCTTCCGTTTCGCCTGTGTGGGGACGTGGGCTGCAATAGTCGTTTATAGAGGCTCATTGAGGAGGGAATTGATGAAAGAAAAATTCCAATCGTTCGGAAAGGCAATGCTCGTTCCGATTACGCTCATTGCCATTTCCGGTCTCTTTTTGGGTATCGGTAGCGTTTTTACGACCGAACTGACCCTTGTGTCCCTTGGCGTTAATTGGGACTGGTATGCCGCTTCGCCGCTCTTTACGTTCTTCTCGGTATTTAAGGGTCTCGGCGAGGTAATCATTGGAAACCTCGGTGTTTTGTTTGCCGTCGGCTGCGCCTTCTCCTTGTCTCGCAAAGAGAAGGGCTGGGCTGCCTTTTCTGCCCTTGTCTGCTATCTCACCATGCTCAAGACGGTTGAGATTCTGCTTGGAGCAGCTGGCTTGGCTGCCGACAATACAACGGTGGAAGTTCTTCAGAAGGTTGGCCTTACGTCCATTCAGGCGAGTGAGCAGTCCGCACTCTACACTACCTCGCTCGGCTTTTTTGGCTACAGCTCTGGTGTCTTTGGCGGCATTATCGTGGGCTGCCTGGTCGCTTGGATCACCGGCCGTTTTTACAAGACCAAGCTTCCAACGGCGCTGGCGTTTTTTGCGGGCAGTCGAACGGTCCCCATTGTATCGTTGGTTGCCGGTGGCGTCCTGGGCGGCATCATGTACTTCGTCTGGCCCGTCATCGGTGGATGCTTTTCGGGTATTGCGACGTTCGTGAAAGGCTCCGGTCTGGTCGGTACGTTTGTCTATCGCTGGGTGCTCGAGAGCCTTGTGCCGTTTGGCTTGCATCCGCTGCTCGAGACGCCCATGTATTGGACTGAGCTTGGTGGCTCCATGGTCGTCGATGGAACGCGCGTGGTGGGCAATAGCGCTATTCAGCTTGCACAGCTCGCTTCTCCCAGCAGCGACAAGCTCTTGGTTAGGGCCTTCATGGCTGGCTATGGCATTAACGATTACGCGTTGTTCCCGGGCATCGCCCTTGCTATGTGGTCTTGTGCCAAGCCCCAGAACCGCAAGAAGGTTGCTGGCCTTTTAATCCCCACAGTGATTTCGACTGTTTTCTTTGGCGTTACGGAGCCTATTCTCTTTACGTTCCTGTTTGCCGCTCCCTGGCTCTACTTTGGCGTTTACGCTCCGCTTTCCGGACTGGGTGAAGTTCTCTCGGAGGCAATGGGCGTTTCGGTGTACCAGGGAAATATCAAGGACCTGATCCCATTTTTATTCCGCCCCGAGAAGCTTAATCTGCTTCCGTACCTTATTCTGCTCCCCGCCTTTTTCCTGGCAGCTTTCTTCCTCTTCCGGTTCTTTATTACTAAGTTCGATATCAAGACGCCCGGTCGAGATGATGGTGACGATATTGAGTTGATCAACAGCAGAGCTGAGTTCGAGGCAAAGGCCGCTGAGGCAAAGGGCGAGTCTGGTAGCACTCCCGAGAAGGCAGTCCAGGGCCGTGCGACCAAGGACAGCGCGCTTGCTGTTGGCATTGTCGAAGCGCTTGGTGGAGCCGACAACATTGATGATCTTGACAACTGCATCTCACGTCTTCGCGTGATTGTCAAGGATGGTTCTAAGGTTGCAGACGACGAGGTGTTCACCAAGAATCTTGAAGCTATGGGCGTTATCCGCCTGAGCGACAAGGCAATCCAGGTCATTTACGGTCCTCGTGTCGGCGAAGTCGCTTCTGAGGTGCACGAAGTTCTCGGTGACGAGTAAAACGCGCAAGTGGCTTTCAATTGCATAGCGCAATTCCAGGGCTTGGCTTCCTATCGCATGATTTAGGGGGCCAAGCCTTCTTGTTTTAGATTGTCAAGGCAGATACTCAATAGTTCTTCGAATGCAAGAATACAACTTCCGGTAAAGCAGTTAGGCTTAACGTTCTTAAGATCCATTGGGTGATCGTCATGTATCGTAAAGATCGCGTCTGCCGTCTTGGCGAGCTCGCTGTCTTCGTTGCCGGTAAACGCGAGGGTCGTAATGCCCGCGTCGTGGCATGCCCTTGCGGTTTCCAGGATGGCTTCTGTCTGACCCGATTTGGATATGAGCATCATGCAGCTGAGCGTATTTCGGTTGGATTCGACAAACTGATCGGTTTCTAGGAAGTCCTGTATGACGGCCAAAAAGCCAAGTCCAACGAGCTTGGTCGCCATGTACTGCGCAACGATGCGTGAGAAGCCCTCTCCGTTTACTCCGATCATTCTGTTGCGATGCAGGGCGGCGATGAATACGTCTACATCTCCGGTGTGGCATACGAAGTGGACGCTACTGTCTTTGAGTGATTGATTCATTTCGCGGGAGACATGCTGAAGGTGCTTGAGGTCGTACATCATTTCGCGGTAGCCACGGTAGCCGAGCTTTTTCGAAAGCCTGATGACTGTCGTCATGCTGGTAAAGCATGCCATGGCGACGGGTTTTATGCCAATATCATCGAGGGTGTCGATATTGTTGAGTAGGTATTCGAGTACGCTTTGCTCGGTTTCGGATAGCTTTGCGGCTGAGTAGAGCTTGGAAATCTGCTTTTTATCAACCATCGGTGCTTCCTTCCCGCCGGACGTGTGTGGCCGCTTCCGTTGCGTAAATAATAACTCCTTGGGGAATTCCTTTCCCGCCTTGCAGCCGGGGCGGGAAGCGGCCCTCCATGCTGGATACAATATCCATACACAGGCGAACCATGCAATATTGAATGTGCTAATTGGGGGTTTCGATATGAAACTTACGGTCATAGGGGGCGGTGGCGTCCGCTCCATGTTTTTGGCAAAGAGCATAGCCCAGCAGGCGTCATCGCTTGGAATCGACGAGCTTGTGTTTATGGACAATGATCCCGAGAAGCTGCGCATCTACGGTGGCCTTGCCGCCCATGTCTCGGGCATGCTTTGCCCCACGCTTAATTTTTCACTGACGGGCGATGCGGTCGAGGCCGTTAAGGACGCCGATTACGTGATCACGACGATTCGCGTCGGTGGGGACCATATGCGCGTTCGCGATGAGCGCATTGCTCTTTCACATGGGGTTCTTGGCCAAGAGACGACTGGCGCAGCCGGCGTGTCTTTTGCCATGCGCTCCGTCCCTGCGCTTGCTTCGTATTGCGAGTTAATCAAGAAGTACGCAAAGCCGGGCGTCAAGGTGTTTAACTTTACTAATCCCGCTGGCGTCGTATCTCAGGCCCTACGCGATATGGGCTATGATTTTACTTATGGCATTTGCGATGCCCCCTCGGGCATGTTGCATCAGTTTGCCGAGTATAAAGGCGTTGATCCCGCATCGGTTCAGGGCGAGTGCTATGGACTCAACCACCTCTCGTTCTTCCGCAATGTGACGGTTGACGGCGAGGACATCATGCCCGACTTGATCCACGACGACGGGGCATATGCTCATACAGATCTTAGGTTCTTCGAGAAGGACCTCGTCCTAAATCGCGGATGCGTGCCAAATGAGTACCTATACTATTTCTACTATCGCGAGCGCGCCGTTGCCAACGTTCTCTCTTCGCCCCAGACGCGCGGCGAACTCATCGAAGAAATTAATCGAGAAATGACGAGCGAGCTTGCATCTATCGATATTGAGAACGACTTCGAAAAAGGCCTCGCGTGCTTTGAGAAGTGGTACGGAATGCGCGAAAACAACTACATGGCGGCCGAGACGGGTATTCACCGCGACAAGCCGTGGACGTTTGACGTGTACGGCAAAGATGCTGGTGGATACGCGGGTGTCGCGCTCCGTTTCATGGATATTGCTCGCTCTGGCAAGACGCAGCAGATGATCCTGTGCACCCCCAACAATGGTGCCATCCCCGGCCTTCTCGATACAGATGTCATTGAGTCAACGTGCGATATCTCCACCGATGGCTGCGTACCGCATCGCGTCGAAGCCGATTCTGTGCCTGCGGGAAACCTCGAATTGATTCGTCGCGTCAAGTACTACGAGCGCACCGTGGCGCGTGGCATCGTTAACCGATCGAAGCGCGACATTGTCGAGAGCCTCGCGATGCACCCGCTCGTTAATTCGTACTCCTTGGCGAAAGATATCGCCGCGCAGTACTTTGAGCTTAACCGCGACTACATCGACGGCTGGACAGACTAGTCTGGACGTTAAAACTAGAAATTATGGATGGGCGGACCGGCGTTTATATTGGCGCCCGTTCGCCCTGCCTAGTAAGAAAACGGGTATAGAGTGAACTTGCGAGAGAACTTCAATGTCTTTCTGGAATCGGGCGATCGGGCGAAGGGATGCCGGAGTGGCTGTACGATGGCGTTATATATCCCCTTGTTTGTTATGAGCGCGCTTCAAATTGGTGTATCAAACGTTGCAACTGAGCTCGCCTATATCAATCCGTCCATTACGCTTATTTGCACTGTGGTCGCGGCCTTTTTAAACCTGCTTCTATCGAATGTGGCTTTTTCATTATTTGCCGTCGACCGGTCCAAAGAGACGGTGCAACCTGCTCGAACCCCTCCGGTTTATCTCTTGGCCTCGACGGTTCCCCTCCAGATTTCTGGGGCGCTGCTAATTTATTTGGTTCACTTGATTTTATCGGCAATTGTAGTCTTTGCCTCGCTTGCGAGTAGCCAGCTCGGGGTGTTGTGCTCGCTTGTGGTGGCAGTAATCGTGACGCTTCTTTCCGCGTCGTTCGTATTCGTGTTAATAGAAGATGCGGACGTGGAGCAGAGGGGACTACGAGGCATTCGGTTTGCACCACGCTACATCATGCGTTCGGTCACGGTGCTTCGTTCCTCCTGCAGGGAAATCGCGCGTCCCGCAACGCTGCTGGTGGCATGGAACCTGGTTGCAAGTTGCGCTATCCAGGTTCTTGTTGGATGGGTAGTTTCGAGTGCGGCGCTGCCGTCGGCACTTTCAGTGACGGCGCTTGTACATGAGGGACTTTATTATGGGGCGTTTGCTTATATGCTGCTTTTGCTAGTTCATTGTGCGGTTGCGAGTTGGCTTGAAATTGACGTGCTCATGGGGGTGTCCTTGTGCGTATCCGAGCAGGCGCGATAGCCCGAAGATGAAGCCGCGTTTTCGACACTGAGTTTCTGCGTACCTTGCTTTCTAAGCAGAATTGGCGCGCCATCTGTTAACGATCGTTTTCCAAGAATTCTTTTGTTGCTCATTTTATAGACTTCTCATTGCTATAATCGCCCACCGCTCTAGATGATCGGAGAGGTTTTCCTATATGGCTCAAACAAAGCAAGGTGGTATCACGCTCGGGCAGTGGCTCCCGCTTATCGGGCTCACCTGCTGCGCGGTCGTGTTCAACACGTCGGAGTTTATGCCCATCGGCCTGCTAACCGACATCGCCACGTCGTTTTCGCTCACCGAGGCCCAGGCGGGCATCATGATCTCGGTTTATGCCTGGGGCGTCATGCTGCTGTCGCTGCCGCTCATGGTGTTTGCCTCGCGTTTTGAATTCAAACGGATGCTGCTCGGCGTGCTCGCCGTGTTTTCTCTGGGTCAGTTCCTGTCCGCTGTGGCACCGACATATCCCATCCTGGTCTGTGCGCGCCTGGTGGTCGCTTGCGCACATGCCGTGTTCTGGTCGGTCGCCTCGATTATGGCCTCGCGCCTGGTCGACAGTCGCCACGGGGCGCTCGCCATTAGCATGATCGCCACGGGCTCGTCCATCGCGCAGATCTTTGGCCTGCCGATCGGCCGCGCCATCGGACTGGCCGTGGGCTGGCGCATGACATTCGCCGCGGTCGGGGCCCTCTCGGCTGTCGCGGTTGTCTACCAGGCCGCGGTGTTCCCGGCCATGCCGGCGGGCGAGCGCTTTACCGTCAAACAGCTGCCCGAGCTGCTCAAGAACCCGTTCCTGATTGCGCTCTACGCGGTCACGGTCTTTATGGCGACCGGCTATTATGCGGGTTACAGCTATATCGAGCCGTTCCTGGCGCAGGTCGCGCACGTCGACGCAAGCGCTATTACCATGACGCTGACGGCGTTTGGCTGCTCTGGTCTGCTCGGAAGCTGGCTGTTTGGCCGCCTGTTCGATGGGCATCGCTTCCCGTTCTTGGCTATCACGCTCTCCGGCGTGCCGGTGGCTCTGCTGCTCGTGGGTCCGGTCGCATCGTCGCTCGTAGCAGTGCTTGCCGTCTGCGCGCTATGGGGCTGCTGCTCCACGGCCTTTAACGTTGCGTTCCAGGCCGAGCTCATCAAGTACACGCCGGCGGATTCGTCGGCCGTCGCCATGTCGATCTTCTCGGGCCTGTTTAACCTCGGTATCGGCACGGGCACCGCAATCGGCGGCGCCGTGGTTTCGGGTCCCGGTATCGCTTGGATTGGCTTTGCGGGCGGGGCGATTACCGTCGTGGGCGTCATCCTTGCCATCACCGTACTGTTCCCAGCCATACGCCGCGCAAAGCCCGTCGCCTAATCACGTCCCCTCATCAGCTGCGGTGGAATAGCTCCTGTTTAAGGCCTCTGAAGGCCCAAGCAGGAATTATTTCACCGCAACTTATTTTGGGGGAGAGGATACAAGCCGGGCATACAATGGATATCGTTGTGTTGAGCTTACCGGGAGGTTGCTATGTGGGCATACGAGACGACGTTCTATCAGATCTATCCGCTGGGCTTTTGCGGAGCTCCGCGCGAAAACGCCGCTCCCGTTGCCGAGGATGAACTCGCCCAGGCTGTCAACGCTGCGCCCAACCCCGATGCACCCATCATGAAGATCGCCCAATGGGCTGACTACCTGCAAGAACTCGGCGTTGGCGCTGTGCTCATCAACCCGCCGCTCGAATCCGACAGCCACGGCTACGATACGCGCAGCCTGCGCCATGTCGACCGCCGCCTGGGCGGGGATGCCGATTTTGCCGCCGTATGCGAGACGCTGCACGCCCATGGCATCCGTGTGGTGCTCGATGCGGTCTTCAACCACGTCGGCCGCGGCTTCTGGGCCTTCCGTGATGTGCAGGAGCGTAAGTGGGACTCGCCGTACAAGGACTGGTTCCACATTAGCTTTGACGGCGACTCCTGCTATGGCGACGGCTTTTGGTACGAGGGTTGGGAAGGCCATTTTGAGCTCGTGAAGCTCAACCTGCAAAATCCCGCTGTGGTCGATTACCTGCTCGAGTCCGTGCGCCGCTGGGCCGAGGTCTTTGGCGTCGACGGCCTGCGCCTGGACGTTGCCTATATGCTCGACCGCGACTTCATGCGTCGTCTGCATACCTTTACCCGCGAGCTCAAGCCCGATTTTGTGCTGATCGGCGAGACGCTCCACGGCGACTACAACCAGATCGTCAACTACGAGATGCTTGACTCCTGCACCAACTACGAGTGCTACAAGGGCCTGTACTCCAGCTTTAACTCGGTCAACATGTTCGAGATTGCCCATTCGCTGCATCGCCAGTTTGGCGGCGATCCGTGGTGCATCTACCGCGGCAAACACCTGCTGTCGTTTGTCGACAACCACGACGTGCCGCGCCTGGCGAGCATCCTCACCGACAAGTCGTGCCTGCGTCCCGCCTATGGCATGCTCTTTGGCATGCCGGGCATTCCGTGCGTCTACTATGGCAGCGAGTGGGGGATTGCCGGCGAAAAGGGCGGCCCCGATGGTGACTGGGCGCTGCGACCTGCGCTCGATGAGCCTGCGCCCAACGAGCTGACGGCGTTCATCACGCAGCTTGCGCACCTTCGCTCGGCCGATGACGCGGCGGCCTGTGCTCTCAACTACGGTGCCTATCGCAACGTGGTGATCCAGAACAAGCAGCTGCTGTTCGAGCGCGCCTGTGATGACGCGACGGTGCTCGTGGCGGTGAACGCCGTGGGCGAGCCTTACACCTTTGGCGCCGGCGAGCTCAACGGGTCCTTTGTCGACCTGCTTGCCGATGGCGTGCCCACGGTCGAGCTGGCTGGCTCCCTTGAGCTTGCGCCCTACGAGGTGCGCTATCTGTTGAGGGCCTAGGCCATGGCTGCGTCCGACGAGGGCTATCAACATATTGAGCATGGGTTTGAACCCGTGTTTGACGAGCGCTCGCGCGTTTTGGTGCTGGGGTCGTTTCCCTCGGTGCTCTCGCGTGCCAATGCCTTCTACTATGGCAATCCGCAGAACCGCTTTTGGCGGGTCACGGCGGCTGTCTCTTATACACATCTCC
>USBX01000017.1 GCA_900552995.1 uncultured Collinsella sp. | reverse complement strand
TCTACACGAGCCTTATCGTCGGCAGCGTCAGATGTGTATAAGAGACAGGTATGAAGAAAACGCTTTCGCTCTGGAACTTCTTCACCATCGGTTTCGGTGCCATCATCGGCACCGGTTGGGTTCTGCAGGTCGGCGACTGGATGGTCGTGGGCGGCGGTCCCGTTCCCGCTATGATCGCATTCCTCTTGGGTGCAATCTTCCTCGTGCCCGTCGGAGCTGTTTTCGGTGAGCTTACGGCTGCTATCCCCATCTCGGGCGGCATCGTCGAGTATGTCGATCGTAGCTTTGGCCGTACGCTGAGCTACATCACCGGTTGGCTCCTGGCCTTGGGCAACGGCATCCTGTGCCCGTGGGAGGCCATCGCCATTTCGACCCTCGTGTCCGAGATGTTCGGCAGCCTGCCCGGCCTTGAGTGGCTGCGCGCCGTCAAGCTCTACACCATCCTGGGCGCCGACGTTTACCTGTTCCCGACGCTGATCGCGCTCGGCTTTGCAGTCTACGTCATCTTCCTCAACTTCCGCGGTGCCAGCTCGGCCGCCAAGCTCCAAGCCTTCCTGACCAAGGCCCTGCTCTGCGGCATGCTGCTCGCCATGGGCGTCTCGCTGTTCACCGGCTCGCCGGACAACGCCATGCCCGTATTCTCCCAGGTCGCCGGTGCTGGCGGCGGCAAGGCCGCTACCGAGAGCACCAGCCTGTTCGCCGGCATCGTGTCGGTCCTGGTCCTGACCCCGTTCTTCTACGCCGGTTTCGACACCATTCCTCAGCAGGCTGAGGAAGCAGCCGAGGGCCTCAACTGGAACAAGTTCGGCAAGATCATCTCCCTGGCCCTGCTGGCCGCCGGCGGCTTCTACATGGTCTGCATCTACTCGTTCGGCACCATCCTCGACTGGCATGAGTTTGTTAAGAGCCCGGTTCCCGCGCTTGCCTGCCTCAAGGGCATCAACATGCTCCTGTACCTGGCCATGCTCGTCATCGCCACGCTTGGACCCATGGGTCCGATGAACTCCTTCTACGGCGCCACGAGCCGCATCATGCTCGCCATGGGCCGCAAGGGCCAGCTGCCCGAGAAGTTCGCCGAGGTCGACCCCAAGTCCGGCGCTCCCAAGCTCGCCTGCGTCGTTCTGGGCGTCATCACCGTCATCGGTCCGTTCCTGGGCAAGAACATGCTCATTCCTCTGACCAACGTGTCGGCTCTCGCCTTCATCTTCTCCTGCGGTATGGTCGCCCTCGCCTGCCTGCGCATGCGCTTCACCGAGCCCGACCTGCCTCGTCCCTACGAGGTGCCCGGCGGCAAGTTTGGCATCGGCCTCGCTATCGCTGCCTGCGCCATCATCATCGGCCTGCTCGTGATTCCGTTCTCTCCCGCCTCCCTCAACATGGTGGAGTGGAGCATCGTGATCGGCTGGTTGGCTATTGGCCTAGCCCTCATGGCTTTCACCAATTCCCGCAAAAAGTAACGCCTAGCCGGGGCGGATTGGGTGCGCGGAATCCTCTCTCCCGCGCACCGAACCCGGCACCACTTGGGTAGCTTTGTGAGGCCTTAACCCAACACGGCCTCGCCCACATATATGGATCCATAAGGAGGAACCATGTCCACTAAGTATGCAATCGTTGGCGGCAAGCTCATCGACGGTACCGGTGCTGAGCCGATCGAGAACTCCCTCGTTCTCGTCGACGACAACGGCAAGATCGAGTACGCCGGCACTATGCAGGACCTTCCCGAGGGCGTTGAGGTCATCGACGCCGCCGGCAAGACCGTCCTTCCCGGCCTGATCGACACTCACCTGCACTTCTCGGGCAACCTGACCGACGATGACACCGATTGGGTCATGCAGCCGCTCCTCGAGAAGCAGGCCGTCGCCGTCAAGCAGGCCTACGACTGCCTCACCCACGGCCTCACCACCGTCTGCGAGATCGGCCGCTTTGGTATCCAGATCCGTGACTGCATCGACAAGGGCGTCTTTAAGGGCCCGCGCGTTCTGGCCACCGGCCTGGGCTTCTGCCGCGTTGCCGGCCACGGTGACTCCCACCACTGCACCCAGGAGCTCAACAAGGAATCCCATCCCTGGGGCGACCAGGTCGACGGTCCTTGGGATCTGCGCAAGGCCGTCCGTCGTCGCCTGCGCGAGAACCCCGATGCCATCAAGATCTGGGCTACCGGTGGCGGCATCTGGCGCTGGGACTCCGGTCGCGACCAGCACTATTGCTCCGAGGAGATCCAGGCCGTGGTCGAAGAGGCAAAGATGGTCGGCATCCCCGTGTGGAGCCACTGCTACAACAACCACGCCGCTGCCTATGATTCCGTTCGCTTTGGCTGCGAGCAACTGATTCACGGTTTCGATATCGATGAGCGCACCATGGACCTCATGGCCGAGCAGGGCACCTTCTTCACCCCGACGATCGCCTTCCTGCCCACCTGGTACGCCACCTATCCGCCCGTCTACGTCCCCGAGCTGCACGACAAGTACGAGGGCACCCTGGTCGAGAAGGAGCTGCAGCGCAACTACGACTGCCTGCGCGAGGCCAAGAAGCGCGGCGTCGTCATGACGATCGGCTCCGACTCCTTCTCCTTCGTCACCCCGTACGGCACCTGCTCCATCGAGGAGATGTACGAGTTCGTCGACAAGATCGGCTTCACCCCGGTCGAGACCATCACCTGCGCCACCCTCAACGGTGCCAAGATGTGCCACATCGAGGACGAGACCGGTTCTATCGAGGCCGGCAAGTGCGCCGACCTGCTGGTCGTCAACGGTGACGTCGCTGCCGATATCCACGTGCTCAACACCGACAACATGGACGTCATCATGAAGGACGGCTGGATCGTCGAGGCTGGCACCTTTGGCGAGGCCAACAAATACAGCGCCTAAGATACCGTTTGTCGATGGCTGGATGTAAAACACAGTTTTTGATTGCATAATGCAATGGAGAGGGTCGCTTGCGGCCCTCTTTATTGCTATGGGTGCTACGGACAAAAGGGGATGACGGTGGATTTAAACAGGCTGATTCTGGGCAAGAGCTACAACTCTACCAAGGTCTTTCGCACGGCACAGCACGTGGTCCAGGCCATCCTGCTCGGTGTTGTCGTTCCGGCGCTTATCCTGCTGCTTATCTGGGATTTAACCGATAATCCCAATCCCGTTCCGGGCGTTGTCGTTATTGCCGGCCTGGTCATGCTGTGCTTCTTTTTCTCGTATGTCTTTGTGGTCCCCGACGACCTCACATCGAGCGCAACCGACCGCACGCTCGCCATCGCATCAAAAATATTCGCCTACACGTCGCGCGGCCTTACGCCCGAAGCGGCCCTGGGTGCCTCTAAAATCATCCTGTCCGAGACCATCGCCTCTGCCATCTGCTTTACCGATGGCAAACAGGTGTTGGCAAGCTGGGGCGAGGACTCGGCAAAGTGCCCGGCCGGCACCCCGGTCGTGCTCAAGACCACGCTCAGTGTGATTGAGACGGGCGAGCAAAGCGTGTTTTCGCGTGACACCTCCCATGAGACGGGCGGCTATTTTCCCCGCCTGCGCGCCGGCATTGTCGCGCCGCTTACCGTGCGCGGGCATTGCGTGGGTACGCTCGAGCTGTACTACCCCCGCCTGAGCAGCATCGATATGCGCCAGACGGCCCTTGCCTCGGGCTTTGCCGATCTCATTTCCACGCAGCTCGCCAGCTTTGAGCTCGAGCGCCAGGACGAGCTTACGGCCCGCGTGGAGCTGCGCGCCTTGCAATCGCAGGTCGATCCTCATTTTCTATTCAATACCATTAGCACGATCGTGTCGCTCGTTCGAACCGAGCCTGACAAGGCGCGATCGCTGCTGATCGACTTTTCCAACTACTATCGTCAGACGCTTTCTGATTCCGATACGCTCACCACGCTCGAGCACGAGGTGGAACAGGGCACTCGTTATATCAATCTTATGCAGGCCCGGTATGGCGACGGCCGTCTGCGCGTCTCGGTCGACATCGACTTTGAGGTGCGTGACAGCCTGGTGCCGCCGTTTATCTTGCAGCCGCTGCTCGAAAACTGCATCAAGCATGCGCAGCGCGAGATCGAGCCGCTTTCTATTCGTGTTAGGGCTTTTGAGACCGATGACGGCTTGGAGATCATCGTCGAAGACGACGGCATCGGAATGAGCGAAGAAGTCTGCGCGCATCTGTTTGAGCAGCATCGCCGAGGGGAACCCGAGAGCATTACCGCCGACGGCTCCGTCAAGCGAGGTTGCGGCCTGGCGCTCTTCAACGTGCTTCAGCGCATCCATTTCTTTTACGGAGAAGATTCCGGCATGCGCGTGAAGTCCCAGGAGGGCGTGGGAACGCAGGTCATCGTTGAGTTGAACGGCGAGCCACATGAGCCGGCGCCGTTGACGGTGTAGCACGCGGTTGGATTGAGAGAAAAAGAGGGGAAGCGCATATGTCCGAAGGCTGGAACATCTTGGTGGTTGATGACGAGCCTCCAATTAGGGCTGAGCTACGCTATCTGTTGGAAAAGGATACGCGTGTGGGTCAGATTGCCGAGGCGGGCAATGTCACCGAAGCCGTGGAGTCGATTCTGTCGAACAAGCCCGACGTGCTGTTTTTAGACATTACCATGCCCGGTCGCTCGGGAATTGAGCTTGCCGAGACGTTGCAGAACCTAAAGACGCCGCCGGTCGTGGTGTTTGTGACGGCATTTGCCGAGTATGCGGCCGATGCCTATAACCTCGATGCGGTCGATTACATCGTCAAACCGGTCGAGGATGCCCGCCTGTCAAAGGCGCTCGACAAGATCGAGACTGCCCTGGGCGCTCGCCGTGTCGTCCATGCTCCGCGTCAGCCTTTGCGCCTGACGGTGGATCGCGGGGGCAAAAAGGTGTTCATTCCCGTGGCGGATGTCTGCTACTTTGAGGCGCGCGCCGATTTTTGCAATGCCGTCTGCGCCGAGGGAACATATCTGATCAATGAGTCGATTTCATCGCTCGAGCGGCGCCTGGCCTCCGAGGGCTTTATCCGTGTCCACCGCAGCTATCTGGTTAATTTGGAAGACGTGCACAATGTCGAGATCGGCTCCACGGGCCTGATGGAGCTCAGGCTCGATCGCGTAACCTCGACGGTGCCCGTGTCCCGCCGTCGCGCTGCCGAGGTCAAATCGCACTTGGGGCTTGCGTAAGGGTCGGTGTGCCATCGTTTGCCGTTACAGGTTTGGCATGACTGTGCGGTGGGCATAATGGATTGCATCGAATGAAATCGAAAGGATTATTATGCCCGCGCTCATTACGCATCATCTGTTTGGCGAGGAAAGCATCGACCGTCTTCCGCAGGGCGTTATCACGTCCGACGAGGAGCGCATCGCCTTTATCCTGGGAAACCAAGGTCCCGACCCGTTTTTCTTCCACATGCTCACGCCGCGCATTTCCGACTGTATGTCACTTGCTCAGGTCATGCATCGCTCGCGCATGTCGCGCCAGTTCTCGTGCCTGCGCGACGGCGTGTCGCACCTGCAGCCGCGCGATGCCAATCTGGGTCGTGCCTTTGCGCTGGGCCTGCTGTCGCACTATGTGCTCGATCGCAATGCCCACCCCTTTGTCTACGAGCAGCAGTTTGGCATTGTCGAGTCCGATCCCGAGCTCGAGGCTTCGGGCAGTCAAGTTCATGCCGTGCTCGAAAGCGACCTGGACGTGCTGATGCTGCAGCTCAAGCGCGATGGGGCTACGGTCGAGGATTATCCGCCGGCGGGCGAGATCGTCACTACCGACCGCATCAATCGCGTTGCCGGTGTGCTGATGAGCTATGTTGCCGGACGCGTGTACGGCATCGATATCCCGGTGGGAGAGTACGGCGGCGCCGTAGCCGACATGCAGCTGCTCTACCGCACTATCGAGCCCGCCGGTTCGGCCAAGACGCGCGCGATTGCCCTGCTCGAGGGCTTGGTGCACGATTATTCGCTGCTCGACGGCCTTGCGCACCGCGTGACGACCGAGCTGCCCGAGCGTACCGGCAATCTGGGCCACTTGGCATGGAAGAGCCCCTTTACCGATGAAGTCTCGACCGAGAGCTTCCCCGAGGTCTTTGACCGCGCACTGCTCGATTACGAGCTCACCGTCGCCCGCTTTATCGAGACCGGCGATATGGAAGCCGTGACCAACCACGTCAATTACAGCGGTCGCGTGCTCGGCGCCGACGAAGAGTTCGACCGCGAGGAATAGGGCCCGTGCGTGCCCCTTTGCCGAATCCTTACCGGCGGTTCTGGACAATTGGGGTACGATGAACTAACTGCATATCGGGCGAATACGAAGGGTCCCTGTCCATGAAATACACCAAGCTCGAGCGTAACTGGGTTATGTATGATGTGGGCAATTCGGCCCTCGTGCTGCTCAATACCTCGGTGGTGCCCATTTACTTTAACGCCATCAATACCGGCGCTTCCTCGGCCGACCTGGTGGTCGCCTGGGGCAATGCACAGACGATCGCCTCGCTGGTCATCGCCATGCTCATGCCCATTCTGGGCGCACTTGCCGACTATGCCGGCAACAAAATCAAGTTCTTCTTGGGCTTTTTCCTCACGGGCCTGGTTCTTTGCCTGGCGCAGGCTATCCCAATGTCCGCCATGGCATTTTTGACCGTGTACGTGCTGTGCACCATCGGCCTTAACTCTTCTATGACGTTCTACGACGCCATGCTGCCCGACGTTACCACCGACGAGCGCATGGACGCCGTGTCCAGCTCGGGTTATGCCTGGGGCTACATCGGTTCCACCGTGCCGTTCGTCATCTGCCTGGCGCTCATCATGGGTGGCCCCGCTCTTGGCGTCCCCACCATGCTGGCAACGCGTCTGTCTTTTATCATCACTGGTGCCTGGTGGCTCATCTTTACCCTGCCGCTCATTCGCACCTATAAGCAAAAGTACGGTCGCGAGCGCGGTCCCGAGGACACCATCGGCCACATCGTGGGCGGTGTGTTCTCCGAGGTCGGACACACCATGCGCGAGATCGCCCACAACAAGACCGTGCTGGTCTACATGATCGCGTTCTTCTTCTATATCGACGGTGTGCACACGGTCATTTCCATGGCCACCAGTTACGGATCGGCCTTGGGCATCGATTCGACGCAGCTAGTGCTGGCGCTGCTCGTTACGCAGTTCGTGGCCTTTCCGTCCGCCATCATCTACGGCAAGCTCGCCGGCCGCGTGGGCACGCTCAACATGATCTTGGTGGCAGTTGCCGCCTATATGGGCATTGTGCTGTTCGCCGCGTTCTTCCTAAAGACCGCCTTTGAATTCTGGGTGCTTGCCATTATGGTCGGCCTGTTCCAGGGCGGCGTGCAGGCGCTCAGCCGTAGCTACTTTGGCCGCATTATCCCCAAGGAAAAGTCCAACGAGTACTACGGCTTCTTTGGCATCTTCGGTCGCTATGCAAGCGTCATGGGCACCTTTCTAGTGTCGGTCGTCACCTCGCTGACCGGCAACCCGTCGCTGGGCGTCCTTTCAATTGGCGTGCTGCTGATCGTTGGCTTTATGCTGCTGGTTCGCCTGTCCCGCATGACTCGGGCGGCAGAGCATGCCGCATAGGAGCGAGCGGCTATTGTGCCTGTCCACGGTACTCTTTTGGGGTTATCCGCAATAAACATTGCGACTTGCGAGCAATGATTTGCCCAAGTGGGTATGATGGAATCAGCTAGGTCGCGGGGCGTCGCCTGTGTTTGGCGGCGCCCCGTTTTTGTGTTGCAGGGAGGGAAGGCATGAACGCCACGGTTGTGATTCCAACATATTGGGCGGGCGATGACGCTTGCGCAAACGCCCCTGGCACCTATGACCATTCGACGCGACTCAACGCCGACAATCCCGAACTCGACCGCTGTCTGGCCTCGCTTGAGCAGGTACGTGACATCCCGCGCATCATCCTTTTGGTGGTCTGTCCCGTTTCTGCCACAGCCGATGTGTCGCTGCGCGTGCACGAGATTGTCGACGCGCATCCCACGCTCAAGGTCACCGTTGTCACCAACACCCAGGCCTCGCGCATTGCAGACCGGGTTGCTCAGATCGCGCCCAAGGGTTCGGGCGAGTGCGTGAGCCTGCGAGGCTACGGTGCCATCCGCAACATGGGGCTAGCCTGTGCCGCTGTGCTGGGGCATGACGCGGTTATCTTTTTGGATGACGATGAGACTGTCATCGACGCCGACTTTATGAAGCGCGCGACCTATGCGTTGGGGCAGCAGACGCGTCAGGGCTTGCCGATCTTGGTCAAGAGCGGCTATTTCTACGATCGCGACGGCTCGCCGCTGGCTCCCACGGACAAGGCGGGCATCTGCCATCGTTGGTGGACCAAGCGCATCGAGTTCAACCGTTGGATGAAAAAGGCGCTCTCGGGCACCCGCATCTCGCGCTCCAACTACGTGTGCGGCGGCCTGATGGCCCTGCACGCCCGCGCCTTTACGCGTGTGGCCTTTGACCCGTTTATCACCCGCGGCGAGGACTTGGATTACCTCTTTAACATGCGCATGTTTGGCTACGACGTGTGGTTCGATAACGAGTGGACCGTGCGCCATCTGCCTCCGGAGTCCGAAAAGCGCTCACCGCGCTTTATGCAGGATGTATACCGTTGGTACTATGAACGGGCCAAGTTGACATTCGCCGCGCATCAAAAGGAGCTCATTCCCGTTACGGCGGCATCGCTCATGCCCTACCCGGGCCCGTGGATTTCGCGCGAGCTCGACGACCGCGTGCGCAAGACCGCTATGGTCCGCAGCGTGTTTACCCGCGAGCATGAGGGCTACCTGCGCATTTGGCGCCATGGTATCGGCGAGGCAAAGGCCTATGCGCGCCAAAACGCTGCAAGCTATCTGCGTTTCCAGAGCTTTTGGCCCAAGATCATGGACGGGCTTTGGCGTGACGCACAACTGATCAGTATCCTGGAGGGGGCCGAATGATCGACCGCCGCGCCCAGCGCGATAGTTCAATATCAATCTTTCGCATCATTGCCGTTGCCTGCGCCATTTGCGTGCTGGTGTACTTTATTTTTGCCTTGGTGACCGGTATCGAGCCGATCGCCACGGTGATTGCCTGCGCGCTGCTGTGCATCTTTCTGTGCATCTTTATCTTTTTGACGCTCAATCCCGATTCGGTGCGCTCCCAGTACACCGAGGAGACGCTCTCGGTGGCCTCGGCCATGCTCGAGGACATTAAGGGCGGTTTGACGCAGGAGTCGGCGCGTTTGGTGTGCCGGCGCATTTTGCCCGAGACGCGCGCCATGACGGTGGCCATCACCGACGAGGGCAACGTGTTGGCCTGCGCGGGCGAGTTTGAGGAAAAACTACTGCCAGATTCTCCCATCCACACGCTTGCCACGCGCTACGTTATCGAACATGGCATCGTGCAGTCGTTCAACCGTACGGTGGATGTCGTGGGCTCGGATGGCTCGCACAACCAAGTCCCCGCCGGCATTATCGCCCCCATCAAGGTGGGCGATCGTACCGTCGGCACGCTCAAGTTCTACTACAAGACCCCGCGCGCCGTCGACCGTACCCAGTACGCGCTTGCCTCGGGCTTTGCCGAGATCTTGTCCACGCAGCTCGCCATCCACGAGCTCGAGGTGCAAAAGGAACTCACAGCGCGCGCTGAGGTGCGTGCGCTGCAGGCGCAGATTAACCCGCACTTCCTGTTCAACACGCTGAACACCATTGCATCGTTTACGCGCACCGACCCGCTGCGGGCCCGCGAACTGCTTCGTGAGTTCTCATCGTTCTATCGTGCCACGCTCGACAACTCGGGATCGCTCATTCCGGTCTCGCGCGAGGTTGCACAGACCAAGCGCTACCTTACCTTTGAGAAGGCCCGCTTTGGCGAGGACCGCGTGCTTGCGACGTTCGATGTGTCCGAGGACGTGGAAGATACGCTGGTGCCGGCGTTCGTGATCCAGCCGATTGTCGAGAACGCCGTACGTCATGGTATGGGCGATGACGACGCCCTGAGGATCGACGTGACCGTTCACCAAGACGGCGAGGATGCAATCTTGATTGCCGTGGCCGATAATGGCGTGGGCATGGATGAGGGTACCGCCGCCAGACTGTTTGACGAGCGCTCTGCCCGTCCCGACGCCAGCTCTCCCCAGGGTGGCGGCGCCGGTGTGGCCATGCACAATATTTCGGAGCGCATCCATCGCTTTTATGGGCCGCACTCCTATACGCGTGTCGAATCGGCGCCGGGCAAGGGCACCAAAGTGCTCCTTCATCTCGATTTGTCAGAGAGCATCTTTGACATTCAAGAGTAAAATAAAAGGCTACGGGCTCAACGTCATGCGGCGGATGCCCGGCGTAGTTAGTTGACGAAAGGTTTTATCCCTATGCTGCGTGCGATGATTGTGGATGATGAGGCGCCGGCTCGCTCGGAGCTTCGCTTCCTGCTCGAGCAAACGGGCAAGATCGGCACGATCACGGAGGCGTCGAGCGTCCGCTCCGCCATCGAGATGCTTATGGAAAGTCGCGTGGATGTCGTGTTTCTCGATATCTCGATGCCCGGTGCTTCTGGTCTGCAGCTTGCCGAGGCGCTGCATAAGCTTAAGAATCCGCCGGCGATTGTGTTTGTGACCGCGTATAGCGATCATGCCGTCGAGGCGTTCGACGTAGATGCCGTCGATTACCTAATGAAGCCGGTTGAGGAGGCGCGCCTGGATCGCGCGATCGAGAAGGTCATGCAGCACGCCAAGCCCGTCACGGACAGCAAAGCCACCATCGAGCGCATTCCGGTGGAAAAGGGCGGCCGTAAGGTCCTCATTCCCGTGGATGACATTCGCTTCATCATGGCCAAGGACGATTACTCCTGTATCTATACCGTCGATGATCGTTTTCTATCGACGACTTCGCTGGCGCAGTTCGAGGCCAAGCTTTGCGACTTTGGCTTCTTTCGCGTTCATCGCCGCTATATCGTCAACTTGGCGTGCGTCACAGATGTCGAGACGGTGCCCTCGGGCGCTATCCAACTGGGCATTACGGGCGTCGACGAACGCGTGCCGGTCTCGCGCCGCCGCGTTGTGCCGCTCAAGAAGGCCCTGAGCCTCTAGCACACTGGCCCCGCAGCCCTGTAGACCAATTGTCTGCGGAGCCGTGGGGCTTTTTGTATATACGTCGAATCGGTTTTGCAGAAGGGATCCCATGAACAGTGCAAGCGCCAAGCGCATCGACATCATCTCGGACACCCACGGCTATCTTTCGCCCGCGCTTCTGGACGAGCTCAAGGGCGCAGATCTGATCATCCACGCCGGGGACCTCACCTCAGAGATGGATTACGAGCATCTATGCACCATCGCCCCCGTGCGAGCGGTCCTAGGAAACAACGACTACTACCGCGACTACGGCCCGGATGTAGACCGTCTGGCCCTCTTCACCTACGAAGGCCTCAAATTTGCCGTAGCCCACTACCGCGAAGACCTTCCGGTGGGATCCGTAGACGTAGCCATCAATGGTCACACCCACGTAACCAAAGAAGCCCAAGTGGGCCGTTGTTTAGTCCTCAACCCGGGCAGCGCCAGCTACCCCAGAGGCACCCGAGGCCCCACCATGGCCAGAATGCTCGTCAAGGACGGCAAGATCCTGAGCACCAAATTTATTGACTTGGAGTAACCGCAACAAAAGCGGGGATGCAGATCGCATCTCCCGTTTTTCTTTGAGCAAAAGGCCGAAGTTCAACAAGAATAATCAGACCAACCCCGCCGAGGAGAACGGGGCCGCCGAGCCGCGGAAGCGGCGAGGAACAACAACGGCTCGAACAATGTGACGGCAGGGAGGGTCTCCGGGGCCGCCTGGCGCGGGTTAAGTTTGTCGCGAGTTCCGCACGCAAAGGACTGTCTCTTATACACATCTGAC
>USBX01000016.1 GCA_900552995.1 uncultured Collinsella sp. | reverse complement strand
TATCGTCGGCAGCGTCAGATGTGTGTAAGAGACAGCTCGTATGCAGCGTGGCACTGCTCGTAGAACGGATACTCGGGATCGTCGGTCCAGATGCAGGCCATGACGCCCGGAGCGATGAACGTGGCAACGTCGTCGATATGACCGTTGGTCTCCTCGGGGTCGATGCCCTCCTTGACCCAGATGACCTTCTCGACGCCCAGGTAATCCTTGAGGTGCTCGTCCATATAGGCGCGAAGCTCCTCGCTCCAGGGCTCAAACTTCTTCTTGAACTTGGGCCAGATGGACTCGGGATCCTCTTCCTCCTCCAGAACCGCAGAGCAGGTGCGGCCCGGGGAAAGCAGGCACTGGTCGGTCACGACAAGGGTGCCCTCGCCGTCGACGGTGATGGAGCCGCCCTCGAGGATCATGTCATCGGGACGATAGCGACGGCAGCCGGAGAGCTCGGCCATCTTAAGGGCGATCTGCTCGTCCTTGTCCCACGGGAAATAGAGGCCATCGACGAGACCGCCGTAGGCGTTGAAGTGCCAGTGGTTGGCACGCTTCTCGCCCTTGCCGTTGATGACGTAGGTGGCGGCAGTGTCGCGGAACCAAGCGTCGTCGGTGGTCATCTCGATAACGGTGACGTTCTCGTCCTCTTCGAAGACGGCCTTGCAGTTGGCGTAGTCAGCCTGGTTGGCGCACATGGTGACCGGGGTGAACTCGGCGATGGCGCGAGCGATGGCGGCATACTGCTTCTGAGCCGGCTTGGCGCCGTGGGCCCAGGTGTCGGTGCGGTGGGGCCAGCCCATCCACACGCGATCCTGCGGGGCGAACTCGGCGGGCATAAAGAAGCCGTCGGCCTTGGGGGTGGACTCGGACTCGGTGATCGTACGCATAAGATTTCCTCCAAATCGAACGATCGTTTGCCGCGGGCGGATTACCCGCAGCCTAAAACCAAGAGATGGTAGGCGCCCGTTCCCCGGCAAAGGTCGGGGCGCCCGGTGCCGATTTTCACGGTGCCGCACCGGCGAGCGGCGACGTAGCCAAGTGCGCGGAGACAAAACGCACGAAGGATACGAAAGAGAGAGGTTGGGGCGGGCGGTGGTTACCGGAGCTATCGCTCACACCCACCCCGGGGGAATGGTTAGAAGATGATGAGGGTTGGAGCCCCAGAACCGGGTGCTCTAGTTCTCCTCGGCCTCGGCGGCCTCCTCAGCGAGACGCTGAGCTGCCAGCTCGGGAGTGAGGCCCTTGTACTCGGTCTCGCGGCCCTTGGCGCTGACGACGCGGACAACCTCGCCGATGAGCAGAAGCACGATGAAGATAACGATCATCGGGAGCTTGTCGCCAATCTCGGCGGCAGAGAACGGCACCAGCGTTGCAACGATGGCCAGGATCAGCTCGATGCAAGGGATGGCCAGCATGACCTTCATCATGGCGCCCTTAAACGGGAACGTGAAGATGCGCTCACGGTTGGGGTCGTTCTTACGAAGGTTGAGGAACGCCGGGAACATCGGGATGTAGGTCAACAGCAGGAAGACGACAGAGGTGCCAAAGAGCATCCAGAAGACACCGTTGGAGATGGCGTCGATGGGAACGAGCTGCAGGCACAGCACCAGGGAGGCAACGACAGCGTTGACCAGGTTGGCGCCGTTGGGCATGTCGCCATCCGAGATCATCGAGGCGAAGACCTTGGGCATGTTGCCGTGCTCGGCAGCGTAGCGAGCAACGGAGTTAACGCCGAAGGACCAAGCGGCCATGTTGGCGAACAGGGTGATCAGGAAGGCGATGCAGATGACCTTAAAGATCATGGAGTCGCCCACCATGGTCTGGACTGCGACGATCATGCCGTAGTCGGGATCGATGGAGTCGGCCGGCACGGCGGCGCCGATGCCAAAGCCAGCGAACAGGTAGATCACGGCGATGGACAGGCCACCGACGATGATAGCCTTGGGGATATCGCGAGCGGGATCGGCCATGTCGTCGGTCATGGTGCAGATGACCTCGAAGCCCATGAAGTTAAAGATGATGATCGACAGGTAGCCGAGAGCGTTGGTGTTGGTGAGCTCGGGCAGGAAGGTGGCAGCGGACATGTCGTTCGCAAAACCGTTCTCCATGGCATACCAAATGCCCAAAGCGCCAACGATAACGGCGACGGCGACCTTGATGATGGCGCCACCGTTAAGGACCCACTCGGAGTCGGCCGCCTTGGAGCGGCCCATGAGGTAGACGATCCACACAAAGGCAAGATCGATACCCATCTTGGCGATCAAGTTGAACTCGACGCCAAAGACCATGCCCAAAATGTCGGGGAACATGGTAGCCAGCGAGGCGATCCACAGCGGGTAGTTGACCCAGTAGTAGTACGAGATGCGGGCGCCCCATTTGTCGCCCAGGCCATCGCGTACCCAGTCGTAAATGCCGCCCTCGCCGTCATAGGTGGTACCGAGCTCGGCGACAACCATGCCGTAGGGAAGCAGGAAGGTCAGGATCAGGAAGATCCACCAGAAGAACTGCTGGTTGCCAATGGCAGCAGCAGGAGCGGCAGCCTCGCAAACGAAGACGACGCAGATGATGGTCGAAATGACCGTCAAGAAGGAAAGCTTTTTCTTTCCGTCGCTCATGATGAGCTCCTTCGCTCAGTCTTGGACAGATCCGAGGCCCTAAGGTATTAAGGCAATTGCTTGGGCCTCGGTGAGCGGGCGACAGGAGACGAGCATCCGCCGCCCGCAAACGTGCTTTTAGAAGCCTTGAGGCTTAGAGCTGCTCGAGAGCCTCGAGAGCGGCGTGGAGCTCAGCCTTGGCGGAGTACTCGACACCCTCGTCGTTGAGCGGGGTGCGCTTGCCCAGGGCGGCAAGGAGAGCACGGATGGAGTGTTTGCGGTTCTCGGCCTCGACCCAGCACAGGGAGCGCTCGGGATCGTCCATAACCTCGTCGACGACCTCCTCGTTGCGGGTGGCCGGCAGGCAGTGCATGAACTTGGAGCCTGCGCCGGCGAAGTTCATCATGTCCATGGTGACCTGATACTTGGGATAGAACACGTCCATGTAGTTCTCGCCCGAGACCTCCTCGTCGTACAGGCCATACCACACGTCGGTGTAGATGAAGTCAGCGCCCTTGATGCACTCGATGTCGTCGGAGATGACGACCGAGCCGCCGGAGACTTTGCAGTTCTCCTCGGCGATGGCCATCATCTGCTTGCCGAACTCGGCGCGCTCCTCGACGGTGCCGACGTGCAGGCCGCCGTCGGGGATCTGGTGGCCCTTAGGTCCAAACTGGACAAACTTCATGCCGACCTTGGAGGCGATGAACATGAGGGAGACGCAGACCTGGGTGGCGTCGCCGATGAAGGCCAGGGTGCAGTCCTCGATCTTCTTGCCCTCGGGGAGGTTCTCGAGCATGGTCATGAGGTCGCCCATCTCCTGCGTGGGGTGGTTGAACTCGGACATGCCGTTGATGACGGGCACAGCGGAGCCCTCGGCGAGGCCGACGACGTCCTTGTGACGGTCAACGCGAGCCATCATGATGTCGAGCAGGTCGCCCATGACGCGAGCGGTGTCGCCCAGGGACTCGTGACCACCGAGCTGAATGGTGCCAGGGCCATAGAACTGAGCGTGGCCGCCGAGGTCGCACATAGCGGTCTCGAAGGAAAGACGGGTGCGGGTGGAGACCTGCTGGAAGATCATGCCAAGGCTCTTGTTGCGGAGCAGGTGCGGATAATAACCGTCAACCTTGATGGCCTTCTTCATTGCCAGGCCAAGATCCTCGATAGCCAGGATCTGCTCTTTGGTGAAGTCGTTGGTGTCGATGAAATCCTTAGGCAGTGCCATGTCGATTTCCTTTCCGCCGGTCTTGCCGACTATTACTATGAGGCGCTCGTACATCACGCCTCGTGTTGACAAGACCATCATTCACCCGTATGCAATTTTTACCTAGTTTATTCGGGATTAAAGACCGTTCACGGAGTTACACCCCCTCTAAACCTATATAAACCCGCAGGTCAAGAGTTTACAGGGGGTTTACCATCTAGAACCGCGAACGGTATACGGCTATGCTGTATCTCGGCGCCTAATCCGCAATGAAACGAAGGGTTGAGACGTCTATATCCCACAAGGTATACAGGGCTCGGCCATAGAATAAATGAGATGGGACGGTGACAGATGAACACCCTGATGTTCTTCTATACCCTAGCGATACTCGTGATCTGTATTGTGACGGCGGTGCTCTCGCTTGCCGCCTATGCCTCATCTCGTCGACGCTTCTTTATCTATGGCAGCGGCGTATTTATCTGCTATGCCATCGAGATGACCGAGATTTTCTTTTTTGAATACACGCTGCAAAACCAGAGTTTTCCGGCCAGCGACTATTACTCAATTACCATGCCTGTTTTGCGGACCTTTGTGGCGACCGCTTCGCAGGCTTTTATTTGGCTCATTGCCATGGATTTGCTCGACAAGCATTCAAAAAAGCAGTTTGTCATTCCCGTCGCAACGTTCTTGCTGAGCGAGCTGCTGATTATCGTCGCTGTCCCCTACGGCCCCATTCATCAATGGCTCTACTACACGATGCGTCAGGTATTCCTTGTTTTCGTGGGACTATATATCTTTTGGACGGCACGCAAGAGCACACAAGTCGAGCTGAAGGCACGCGTTAACAACCAACGAAAGCACCTGATTATCGGCGCTATTCTGGTCGGTTGCATCGTTGCCGAGGATTTCTACAACATTCTGATTGTCCCCATGAGTCTGGCGCCCTCTTGGCTGCAACTATATCTGTCCGAGCGCAACTTTAGCGAAAACGTCTTTGCGTGCTACTTTGCGATTCTGCTGATTATCTACTCCTACCACGTGCTTTCAATCCGCATGCAGGAGGCGCCCGAGGAAAAGAACGTCAGCGATCTTGATCGACACATCGAAGAGCAGATGCCCTTCTATCGCAACGCCTACAAGCTCTCCAACCGTGAGACCGAAGTTATGCGTCTGGTCGTACTGGGCAAATCGAACCAAGAGATCGCTGACGAGCTATTCCTTGCCGTGGGCACCGTCAAGACCCACATCCACAACATCCTGGTCAAAACCGAACAGCAAAACCGCACGACGCTCATCCTCCACTTTTGGAAGCGATAACCTGCCAAAAAGGGACAGGTTTATTTTGGCAGGTTTTATCTGGGCAAACGCCAAAAACCGCCGCGAGGGAGTTACTTTCCCTCGCGGCGGTTTTCTAGCAGTAAAACCAAGTGAGTAGGCTTTTGGCGGGATGCCGAGCACACCTCAAAACGCCACAGCCCTGACCTGCGATTTTATTGAGCACTTGCCGCGATGTGCTCGGCAGATCCAAAAAAGCCTACTCACTTGCATCTGAGATGCTCTAGATACGCAAAATACCGCCGCGAAGGGAGCTGGACTCCCTTCGCGGCGGTTATTCGCTCTGATTTTGCGACGGTTTTGCCCGCTTGTTACTCGCTGTAGCGGGTGGCGATGGCAGCTTGTACCATGCCGGCGCTCATGAGGTACGTTACCAAGAAGTAGCCACCATAGGCCGCCAGGAAAATCGCGCAGGTGAGGCCCACGGTGCCGGCGATGCTCATATCGCCGAATACGCTCACCAGCTCGATGATCACTTTGAGCGCCACAAAGGAGTGCGCCAAGCCCACTGCCAGCGGGAACAGGAAGAACACCGCTTGCTGCGCCATCACCGAATGCCGGATCTGACGGTCGTCACAGCCGATCTGTGCCAGCACACGATAGCTGCGGCTGCCGTCGGCCACATTGGAGAGCTGCTGGATCGACAGAATCGCCGCACATGCAATGACCAGCACAAAGCCAATATAGATGGCTAGATAGCTAATCATGCCGTTCATCTGCGCTGCTTGCGTGTACATCTCGGAACGCGTGATGAAGACTCCCCATCCCCCCGGCTCCTTGCCGTCAACGAGCAGATTGTCGAGCATGGTGTATTTAATGCTCTCGTCTGCCTTGCTCACATCCATCCCCTGCTTGTAGTTAACGAGCAGATTACTGGAATACGGCTGCAGATTAAGCTGGGACAGCAGTTCATCGGCTACGACCACGGTACCGGGATTGCTGCCCATCGCCGAGTTGGCGATGGCCGCCGTGTCCTCGTCCGACTTATCGGTTGCGGGCTTGAGCTCATGCCCGCCCAAGGTGAGGGTATGGCCGCCGGCCATGTATTTGGTGTACAGGTCGCCCAGCTCACCGCCCATATCACACGTGAGCAGATACTGGTCGCGGCCAATGCTCACCGGCTCCTCGCCCATCATCTGGCGCAGTTTGTTGTACTGGCTCGCCGGCGTCACATACAGACCCATCGCATCGGCGTTGCTTCCCTCGAGCGCCTTGGGTAGCTTTTCGCCCATGGCCTTGCACATCTCACCCGCCACCACCGAGGGGCCCGAGCCGCCAAGCGGGTAACTCAGATACGAATCGATCTGTACATGCTCACCGGCAACATCGGCGATATTGACCTTTTTGCCGGTCTCGTCGTTGTTGTCCGCCGACTTGCGCTCGCCATGCCATGCAGCGTACAAATCGACCGTTGCATCGGCCAGCACCATGCGATCGGCCTCAGACGGATTGACATACTCCTTGTAGTAGTCGAGCGTTTCGGGCGTGTAATAGACATACGTCTGAGACACGTCAACAGGGTTATAGCGCTCCAGATTCTCGTTCATCACGTTGGCGATCGACATACCGCAGGTCACCGAGGTAATGGCCAAAAACAGAATCATCGCGATGACGCCCATCGAAAAGCACACCGTATTGACCTTGGCCGAAAGCTGACGCACGGTAAACATATTGAGGCCGCGCCAATACACGCTGCGCAGGCTCTGCAGCAGCTTGATAAGCATGCCCGAGAGTCCCCAGAACAGCGCAAAGGTACCCACTGTAACCATAGCGGTCGTAATGCCAAACTGGCTCATGGCCTCTTGCAGCTTGCTGTCCGTCGCGGTTAGCGGGAACCCATCACGTAGCAGACGGTAATAGGCCACGCCCACAAGCACCACGCCCACGGCAAAGATGGCAATCGCAATCCAGGGGTTGCGTGTCTTGATACTCTCGTTGCGACGCTCGGCACCCATAAGCTCGATGAGTTTGGTACGACGCACGGCACGAAGGTTCAGCAGTAGCGTAAGCACAAACATTACGAGCATGCAGGCAAGGGTCAGGTTGAACGCATGCACCGAGAAAAAGAAGTGGAAATTGGCGATCTGTGTCTTAAAGAGCGAGGCCGTAAAGAATGTCATGAGCTGGGAGAGTCCCACACCCAGCACAATGCCGACGACAAAGGCCACAACCGAGACGATCACGGTCTCGAGCGCCATGATCGTGGCGACGCGCCCGCGCCCCATGCCGAGCACCTGGTACAGGCCAAACTCCTTTTTGCGGCGTTTCATGATGAAGTTATTGGCGTACACCATCAAAAAGGCCATGACACCGGCCAAAAAGTACGTCAGGTAGCCGAGCATGCTGCCCATAACCTGCGCCAAGCCCTCTTCATCGATTCCGGCGATGTCGGCCTGCATCGAGATGGTGTTAAAGGCATAGAAGACCGTGACGCCCAGGGTGAGCGTCAAAAGGTAGACGAGGTAGTCGCGGCCGGCGCGGCGGACGTTGCCCCAAGCGAGTTTACAGAGCATCGGAGCCCTCACCGCCCATCATGGCAACGACCTCCATAATGCGGTCGAAGAACTCTCGGCGGTCGGTGTCGCCACGGCGCAGCTCGGTGAAGATCTTGCCGTCGCGGATAAACAGCACACGGCTCGTGTAGCTGGCGGCAAAGCTGTCGTGCGTGACCATGAGCACCGTGGCGCGCAGGCGGCGGTTAAGGGCCTCCAGGCTCTCGAGCAGCAGGCGAGCGCTCTTGGAATCGAGGGCGCCGGTGGGCTCGTCGGCCATAATCATAGTGGGGTCGGTGACGAGCGCGCGAGCCGCGGCAACGCGCTGCTGCTGGCCGCCGGACATCTGGTAGGGGTACTTGTCGAGCACCTGGCTAATAGACAGACGCGCGGCCACATCCTGCACGCGGGTCGAGATTTCGGCCGAGTTTGTGCGCGCGATGGTGAGCGGCAGGGCGATGTTCTCGCGTGCCGTGAGCGTATCGAGCAGGTTGGAGTCCTGGAAGATAAAGCCGAGCTCCTCGCGGCGGAACTGCGAAAGCTTAGCCTGCTTCATGCGTGTTACGTCCTGCCCGTTGATGCGGATCGTGCCGCTCGTGGCGCTATCGATGGTCGAGACGCAGTTGAGCAACGTCGACTTGCCCGAGCCCGAAGCGCCCATGATGCCAACGAATTCGCCGCGGTTGACGGTAAAGCTAACATCGTTGAGCGCGCGGGTCACGTTGCCCAGCGCTCCATATACCTTTTCGAGATGCGCGACCTCCAGTACCGGGGTCGCCATGTGCGTGGTTTGCATACCGAGTCCTTTCTTGCGATTAGTCTACGGCATCTATAGTCGCAAGAAGCCGAGTCGGCTACCATCGATATGGCTTACGCTTGCCTTACCGTTGTGTAAGGTACGGGTAGCTAGCCTGCCACGTGTTGATGTTGAGAGAGGACTCCTGTTGAAGACTGTTCATGTTGCCGCTGGGATCATTCGCAAGGAAGGATCTGACGAGCTGCTTGCCGTGCAGCGCGGCTATGGCGACATGCAGGGACTTTGGGAGTTCCCAGGCGGCAAGCTCATGCGCGGCGAGACGCCCGAGGACGCCGTGCGCCGCGAGCTCATGGAAGAGCTGCAGGTGAAGGTCACCAACCTGCGTGACTTCTACACCGTTGAGTACGACTACCCCGATTTCCATCTCTCCATGGAGTGCTACTACTGCTCGCTGGCAACCGATTCTGATGAGCCGCAAAAGCATGACCGTCAGCTCGATATTCGCTGGATTCCGCGCACCTCACTTGCCACCGTTGAGTGGATGCCCGCCGACAAAGGGCTTATCGATGCTCTGATTGAGTTGAAGCAAGACCGGCTTGAGGCAAGCTCCGCTGATGACGCCGCGCCCAACACAGCCGACAAAACCACCGCCAAACCCAAGCGCGCACCTAAGCGCCGGAGCAAAAAACGCCCCAAGCCCGGCCTGCTCGATGGCATCGATACCTCGGACCTTTCCGCCGACGAGCGTGAGCTCGTGCGCCGTCGCGCCGCGATAAAAAAGTCCATGAAAGGAAACAAGCGCGCCAACACCAAGCCCGAGTTGCTCGTTCGCCAGCGCCTGCGGGCAGCAGGCCTCACGGGATACCGTCTGGAATGGAAGGTACCTGGCAAGCCCGACATCGCCTTCCCCGGGCGCAAGATCGCCATTTTTGTCAACGGCTGTTTTTGGCATCGCTGTCCCAAGTGCAATCCCAGCCAGCCCAAGCGCAACGTTGAGTTTTGGGAGGCAAAGTTCCGTCGCAACGTCGAGCGCGACTGCGCTGCCGTGGCAGCACTCACTCAAATGGGCTGGACACCCATAACCATCTGGGAATGCGAGCTCAAAAAAGACCGCATCGACGCCACCATGGAAAAGGTCATCGAGCAGGTGCGGGCCGCAGAGCCGCAACGCTAACAGCGAGCATTCACACGCTCCGCACGTCCGCGCCACATCCACGTCACAAACCTTAGAAAGCCCTTAAGCTCAAAACCTTTCAAGAGTGTCACTCGATAGCTCTGACCTGCGGTTTCATCGTAACGCCAAACCTCATTAAGCCTTTCTTTAGCGCTTCTTTGCGACGGCCGCGGCATAATACAGCCAACGCACGGGACCTAGCAGCACACCCCGTGCGCAACCTTTTGGTGGACATCGAGGAGGCCGCATAAGCATGCATTCTTCCAATGACGCAGCGCAGCAGTCATCCCTAAAACATGCAGACCTTTTCTCCTTCCCCCCGACACAGAGAAACGGCCTCCTCGACTCCCCAACCACAAAAGCCAAACGCTCAACCGACCAGAGCAACAACTTGCGAGCATCCTTCGAAAAGCTCCAAGCATCCCTAGACAAGGCGTTCCCCGAACAGGCAAGAGCAATCTAAGCCCATCGCGCTTTATACTGATGCCATGCGAAACATGGATCACATAGAATTGCACCGCGGAGGACGCGAGGAAGCGTTTCCCGAGACCGCCGAAGACTGGCCCTATATTGCCGAACGCGCAGAATTCGCTCGCTATCCGGGCAATTCCGTCCCCTGGCACTGGCATTCCGAAGTTGAGCTTTTCTACATGGAGCAGGGAGCGATTGACTATCGAACGCACGCGGCTCATGAGCACGTACGCTTTGAGGAAGGGTCCGCCGGCTTTATCAACGGCGGCGTTTTGCACAGTACGCTGCAATCACCCAATTCGGCGCCAGCCATTCAAATGCTGCATATCTTTCAGCCGTCGATGCTCGGCGATCCCGCGGGACGTCTCCAAAAGCGCTACATCAACCCATTGCTTCAATGTCGAGGCGTCGATGTGCTCAAATGGTCGCCCACCAATCCCGACGATATGCCCTTTATCGATTTGCTGAAGAGCTCCTTTAGCCACGACCTTCAACAGCCGCAGAACGAGATGGCGCTTCGAAATAGTTTGTCAGAGCTCTGGATTCAGATTAACGCCAAGACCGAACCGCTCTTTTCTTCCGACGGCGCCTCTTGGATGACCAGCCGCGACGTACAGTTCAAGGCAATCCTGGACTTTATCCGCGCAAACTATGCAGCCGCTATAGATGTGCCCCAGATGGCATCTGCAGCCGGCGTAAGCGAAAGAGAGTGTTACCGCATTATCGAAACTTGTGCAGGAACGACCCCGGCGGCATATCTACGCGCATACCGCATAAACCGTGCTTGCGAACTTTTGGCACACACCACGCGAACGGTACAGACAGTCGCGCGCCAATGCGGATTTATAACAGCAAGCCATCTTGGCCAGGTATTTAAAGAACAAATGGGGTGCACTCCTTCGAGCTATCGAGCAGCGAGGCAGAATCTCGATAGCACCAGGCAGAAATCCCGCTAGCCCTTCTTCTGTCACTGCATCAAACTTGCAGGCAAACAACAGAGAGGAGCAATCATATGAAGCACTTTGACCATATCGTATTTGACGTTGATGGGACATTGGCAGATACAGAAGAAAGCGTTCTGTCATCGCTTGTCCAGATTGTCCAAGAAGAGACCAGCAAAACGCTTCCCCGACACGAGCTTGACTTTGCCCTCGGCATACCCGGCAAGGATGCCCTTGAGAAACTTGGGATCTACTCGCAGGCAACGTTGGATCGCTGGTGCCAAGTTGCCGCCAGCTTTAAAAGCACCATCAGCGTGTTTCCAGGTTTGCTTGAAGTCATCGCAACACTCGCCGATAGCGGCTGCAAACTTGGCATCGTCTCCTCACGTGCGCGCGACGAATACGCAAAAGAAATTGCACCCCTTGGTTTCGATAAGTATTTTGAGCACATCATCCTTGTCGAAGACACAACCGAACATAAACCCGCACCCGCACCCATGCTCGAATATCTCCGACGTGCGGGCGCGAATCCTGGCAACGTCGTCTACGTTGGCGACACCGTCTACGACGAACAATGCGCAACTTCAGCAGGGGTCAGTTTTGCCCGAGCAGCATGGGGATCACACCAAGATATCCCAAATGCCACCTACAACCTCAAAACCCCCAACGACCTACTAACCCTAACAACCAAATAACCCACGCGTCCCACCCTTTCAGCCCCAACGCCACAAGGGCGATTGAGCAGGACGGTTTGGGCGGGTCCCCGTACTTAGTTTCCAAAATCATTCCGCAGCGCGAAGGCTTCTTATTCTTTTCAGACCTAACGCCACAAGGGCGACGACCTCGAGTAGGTCAACCTGGGAGGGACGAGGGCTTAGTTCTCCAATCTTTCCGCAGGGGGGCAAAAAGCCTCGCCGCACGAAGTGCGCAGCGAGGCTTTTTGCATGCCCGAGGACGATTGGGGAACTAAGCCCTC